>JBPOJO010000385.1:0-7512 GCA_052033485.1 Bacteroidota bacterium
TCTATTTCATCTTTATCTTCACTTTGGTCAAACGTGATAATGTCGGTGTAAGTATCATGTTGCAGATAGTCAACATTCATTTGATACAAATACTCGTCAGTGCAAAAAATGTAGCTGACCGCTATGAGTTTTTTGCGCTCATTTTCGGTAATTATCCGAATCCATTCACTCAATAGTTTTTTAGAAGGAACGGTAAAAGGAATTTCTTCACAAAAAAAAGACACTTTAGGCATAATAAATTATTGTTCGTTGAGAAAAAAAGTCATGCTTACGCTTCTCCCGCAGTCCTCAAACTCAACTTCGTCCGCAAGATGTTTAATCAAAAAAATACCTCTTCCGCCCGGTTTAAGCAAGTTTTCCGGTGCCGTCGGGTCCGGCAGACTTTCGATGTCAAAGCCTGTCCCTTGGTCTTTAATCGTGAATTTTAATGCTTTTTGCATGACATTCATCGAAATAAAAACATCTTTATTTTTGTCGCATTTGTTGCCGTGAATTATCGCATTATTCACCGATTCGGTTACGGCAATCATAATGTTTCCGTAAACATCGTCGTTGAAACTGTACTTTTCTTTTGCATCTTCGATAAAGCTTTCAACAATACGAACATTCTCAACAAGCGAAGGTATTTTGAGTTTTAGTGCATCCATTTTCTTCCGTCAAATTTCGTCGCAATAAAAAATTACAAACCCTAAACCGACACAAAACCGAACGAAAAATAAGGTTGTTATGCCTTAATCTTTTCGTATATCTCTAAAAACAACGGTCTTATCTTCCGAATTTAAGGAAAAATTAATAAAATCACCGGCGAAACAAGCCTAAAAAAGCTGTTTGCCGATTTTAATGCACGGCGAGTACGTATCGCATTTTGAAATTCAGTCATTTCAAAAGGCAATAGTACGCAATTTTTTTTCAAAAAAAAATTTTTAAACATTTTTTGTGCGAAAAAAATCAAAAAAATTACAGGTTAATTTTTAAGCAAACTTATTTTCCAAACAAAAATGCGTATGTTTTGTGAAACGTAATCAAAAAAAAATAGTTTTGAAAAGATTTTGAACCGAATGAAAATCTTGCAATAATATCAAAAATATGACAGTTTTTTTTTGTATAAATGAATTTATTTTGTCCCCAAAGTCATTGAAATACAACTTTTAAGGCATAAAATATCACTTTTTAGTCAAAAATTCACCTTGTTCAAGCTTTTTGTCGATTCTTGGTAATTTTTTTTTGAAGTAATTTTTTCCTAAAAATGACAGCAAATATTAAATGAATGTTAAGCTGCACTCTTTTCGGGACGGTTGCATTGATTTTGACTTATTCGCCGAAAAAAATACAAGTTTTGTCGAAATAAAAATGTTAAGGGCAATTAAATAGTCAAAAAAATTTGCCGGTGCAACAAAGCTTTGCTAATTTGCGCCCGTTGTTGCTCTCTTTGGAGCATAATTTCGGACAAAATGTATATCCTTCATGGCTAAGATAAAATATTATTACGACACTGAAACATGTCGTTACGAACCCGTAAAAACGACCAAAACAGACGTACTATGGAATTTGCTTGGCTTTTTATCAGTATCATTAATCGCAGGATTGGGCTTTGGTTGGCTCTTTATGCAATATTTTCCCGGCAAACAATTGCTTACCCTCCGAAAAGAAAATGAACAATTAGCGGCAAAATATACCGTTGTGGAACAAGAAATGGAAAAAACTCAAAATATGCTTTCTGTTTTGCAAAAAAGAGATGATAAATTATACAGGGCTATTCTCGAAGCGAAACCTGTCCCCGCTGAAATCAGAAACGGCGGCACGGGCGGTTCCGAAACTTTCAAAGCCTTATTAGAGGAGAGATTAGTGCGTGAAGACTTAGTTTTAGGAACTTTTAAAAAATTAGACCGCCTCAAAAGACAATTATATGTGCAAACAAAATCTTATGACGAATTAGTTGAATTGACAAAAAATAAATCAAAAATGCTCGCCTCTATTCCCGCTATTCAGCCGATGCAAAAAAATCTAATGACTTTTGCCTCCGGTTTCGGAATGAGAATGCACCCTATTTTGAAACATAAAAAAATGCACACCGGTTGTGATTTCAGCGCGGCAAAAGGCGCACCGATTTACGCAACGGGCGACGGCGTGATTGTGCAGTCGGGTTATGACCAAGGTTACGGCTTGTCGGTAGAAATTGACCACGGTTTTGGCTACGTAACGAAATATGCGCACATGTCTGCAACGAAAACGCGACGAGGACAAAAAGTTAAGCGCGGACAAGAAATCGGCAAAGTCGGCAGCACGGGGCTTTCCGTTTCGCCGCATTTGCATTATGAAGTCCTTTACAATGGCAAACACGTGAACCCGATTCACTACTTTTTTAATGATTTGTCGCCGCAAGAATACAAAGACATCATTGAAGTTGCGGCTGAAGACCGTCAATCGCTCGGCGGAAATTAAGAAATCGCTGACACAGAAAAAAGCTAAGTCTTTGAAAAATAAAGACTTAGCTTTTTTTTAGATATTACTTTCAAATAAATCATCGCCGCCTTCCTGCGGTAAAATTTTCAAAATATTCGACAAAGTGAGGCGAATCATAATTTTTGAGGCAAGTCGGTAAGGAATGTTGACGCTTTCGGAAAAAAACTTGATGCTGACTTTTTTATTTTTTTCCAAAAGTTCAAGCAATTTTTTTTCAAGTTGTCCGATTTTGATAACACTTGTTTCGCCTTGTTTGGAAAGAATTTTTACCATTTCTTTGCTTGCTTGCAAACTTTGGTCTTTTGAGCGAATGTAGGCGCGACCGCTTTGATGCTCAAAATCTTCAATCAAAAAGACGGGTTTGTGTCGACATTCTTCGATTTCAAAAACCAATACTTCGTGCTCGGAGTTTCTTGTCATGGGAATTCGGTGCAACTTAAAAGCAACACGCGGTTTTGTATAGCTTGAAAGTGCTTTAAGCATAACAAAAATTTCCTCTTCGGGGTACTTCACGCCCGTAATTTCGCCGTTATCCGCAACGCCGATAATTAAGTAACCGCCTCCCGCGTTTGCGAATGCGACGACTTCTTTCATAATTTTATGCGGATAAACTGTTTTTTTCTTAAATTCGATTTTTTGCCCCTCGCCTTGTTTTACCAAAGCTCTTAATTCGTTAAATTCCATACGATTACTTTCGGAAAAGTGAAGGAAGATATCATCGGTACAAAAACGGAATTTTTACTCCGTTACATAAACGTCCTCATCGGGAGCAGACATTTTGTACTTTTCCCGGGCTAATTTTTCGAGCAGGTAGGGGTTTTGCTTTAGGGCTTCTTTTTCTTTTAGTATGTCATTGATGCCGCTTTCATAAAATTTTTTTTCTTCTTGCAGTTGAATGAGTGTTCTTTGCAGTTGAAATTGATTTATCAAATCGTTACTGTCAAAAAACAACATCCAAACAATCCAAATCAGGCTTGCCCAAATAAAAAAATTTCGTGTGTTCTTTTTAAAAAGTCCGGCAAACATTGCTTTCATGACGCTAATTTTCCGAAAAATAATCAAAATAATTTTACCGACAAAAAGAAATCAAGTTTTTCTTGTTGTTTTTTTGTTACAAAAAAATTCCAAACAGGCTTATTCGGTCGTTTTTAACGGTATTGAATGCGGTTAATTTTTTGCATTTCGCGATTTTTTGAACGCGAACCGCAATGTTGTTTCGGGGCGCAATATGATAAAATGAAAATCATTTCTAAAAGAATTGCGATTGAGAGCAGGTGAAATGTGCGATTATTTTTCATTATTTTTGCAGTTAAAGTTTGAAAATATAGCCTTTGCGAAATCAATCATGTGTAATAAAGCAAAAAATAAGCCGGATTTTCAAAACAGAATTGCATCAATAACAATCGCACTCGCGGCTCCCGCTACTATGTAAGACAATTTTTTGAGGTCAAAAAGGTGCTGAGGGTTATTTTCAAAAAATATTGTCGTCGAAATATGCAAAAAGTTGCCCGCAACTAAGGCAAAAACGTAATTCACTTGCGTATCCGAAAAAAACAAGGGAGTGAATATTTCGCCGAAAAATGCTCCGAAAGGCGAACAAAGACTGTATAAAATCAAATAAATCAAGGTTTTATGTCGGCTTTTTTGTCGAAAATACAGCACAGTCGCAAAGGCAAATGCTTCCGGAACTTTGTGCATAATGACTCCGACTAATAGCGATGAACCGTGAAAACCGACCTCCTCATGCCCGTGCGCGTGTTGCTCATGTACGGGGTGCATCAAAAGCATGCCTTCGAGAAAAGAATGTAAAAACATTGCAACAACTATCGGCACAATGCTGTGCTGAGGCTCATGCGCGTGATGATGAAAGTGCCCGTGCTCCGTACCGGAGGAAAATTGCTGCAAGATATGTTGCAAAAAAAAGCCGCAAAGCAAAAAAACAGCCGTGTAATTATCACCGTGATTATCCCCTTTCAGCAGGAAAATCTCCGGCAAAAGATGCGTTACCGTTATCGAAAAAAGGTAAGCACCGCTGAAAGTTAACACATGCTTAAAACCCAAATTTTGCTCTTTGCTCAACATTAATGCCGCCGCACCGCCCGCAAAAGTGATGAAAAACAGGAGCGATGTTGTAATGATTAGGTTCATTTTGGGAAAATAGGTTAATAATTACCGCGAATCCGGTTAGTTTTCTGAAAAAAAATCTTGCAGAATGTACATTTTAAAGAAGCGTTTTACGGAAAAAAATTAACAAACGCGGCGAGTTTTCGGCATCAAAAGGAGCAAAAAAATAATCTCCGAAAACTTCTTCAATTTGCCAACGATAGGATTTTTCGCCTTTCAGAATGATACTTTCGGCGTAAAGTTTGAAATCTTCCGCTCGCATTGCTCGCACTTTTTCTTGAAATTTTTTTACTTCTCCTTCGTCTTGCACCAAAATTTCTTTTGTCAAAAAGCCGTCTTTTAATTCGCGGTGAATTTCAAATGTTATGCCCTCAATATTTTTTTTTTCATAAGGAATTAAATTTTTTAACACTTCTCCTATGTTAAAAAAATCAATCACCATCATGCCGTTTTCGTTTGCGGCGGAGAGCATATTTTGCAATACCAATCGCTCGTCCTCGCGGCTTTCAAAATAGCCGAAACTTGTAAAAAGGTTCAAAATCAGGTCAAAAGGAGGCATTTTTTTAAAAAAAACTTCGCGCATATCCGCCCGTAAAAATTGCAAGCCCGCATGTTGATGTTCTTGTGCAAAATTGATGCTTTGCGTCGACAAATCAACCCCGAGAACGTCATATCCCATCTCATTGAGTTTGAGCGAATGTCGCCCGCGCCCACAAGCAAGGTCTAAAATACGGCTTTTTTTGCTCAAATTGAGCTTTTTTATCAAATTTTGTATGAATACATTCGCTTCGTTTTCGTCGCGATTTTGATAGAGCAGGTGATAATAATGCGTGTCAAACCATTCGGCAAACCATTCTTTCATTTCAGGTGTCAGTTTTTGCAATTTTGTTGCAAAAATACAATGTATTTTTTTATCGAAAAATTTTTTTTGAAAAAAAAACTGTTTATTTTTGCTTGGCGTGAAAGTTGAATAAAATATTTTGATAATTCGCAATCGAGGTTTATCTTGCAACCGCATTGTTCACGGAAGAAATAAAGCGCATGAAATACAACATTTTGGTAGCAGACGATTATGACAGTAACCTCGCCGTCATTGACAGTATTTTTGAAGATGCCGGCAAGGAGTTGTATGATGTCATGTACGCGGGCGACGGGGCAACGGCGGTCGAAAAGGCAATTCGATATTTGCCCGACTTGATTATAATGGATTGGGAAATGCCAAAAATGAATGGTATTGAGGCGGTTGCCTATCTCAAATCGCGTGCAGATACGGCGCATATTCCGATTATTATGACAACGGCATTTACGTCTTCCGAGCATCTTGAAAAAGCACTTAAAACCGGTGCGACCGATTATGTTAAAAAGCCGATAGACGAAGTTGAGTTGCTTGCGCGTGTAAATTCGGCGTTGCAAATTGTTACTTCTTACAAACAAATTTTGAAACAAAAAGAGGAAATCGAAGAAAAAACAAGAACATTAGAACAAGCCTTTGCCGAAATTGAGCGTAAAAATGACAATATAATGAGCAGCATCAAATATGCAAAACGCATTCAAGATGCGATGCTGCCGAATATAGCGCATATTCAAAAATTTATTCCTGAGCTTTTTGTGTTGTATCGTCCGCGCGATGTAGTGAGCGGGGATTTTTATTGGTTCGCCTCACACGCTCCGAAAGACGAAAGTACTCCCGAAAAATTTGTGTTGGCTGTTTCTGATTGTACGGGACACGGCGTTCCGGGCGCGTTTATGTCTATGCTCGGCGATACTTTGCTCAATCAAATTGTCAACATTTTTGACATGGATTCTCCCGATGAAATTTTGGAAAAACTTCATTTTTCTATACGAAAAGCCCTAAAACAAGAGGAAACGGAAAATCGCGACGGCATGGATATCGGCGTTTGCGTCATCACGCCTGAGCGAAAAAAAATTGAATTTGCGGGGGCGCGTGTGCCATTAGTTTGCATTTCAAACAACGAACTGACGGCGATTAAGGGCGACCATTTTTCCGTCGGCGGCTTAGAAAAGGGAAATTTAAGAAGTTTTACCAAACATGAAATTGACATTACACCGCAAACGGTTTTTTATATGTATTCCGACGGTTATCAAGACCAATTCAGTATCACAAGCAATTCCAAGTTTATGGCAAAACGATTCAGGAAATTGCTTCAAAAAGTTCACAAATATCCGTTTGAGGAGCAGAAAAAAATTCTAAATCATATTCTTGAAGATTGGATGCGCAAAACAAAACAAATTGACGATATTCTTGTCGTCGGATTTAAGTTTTCTTAAAAATTCTTCTCCCGCTCAGCTTGTTTAAATGAAAGCCTTTTTTTTGTCGAAAATGGGTATTTCGTTGATTAATATGCAAAAGTTTTCTATTTTTGTAAAAAATTCGTAACTATTTAGCCGGAATGTACCGCGAGCTTTAGCTTGCGGATTTAAGGAGGAAGATATCCTGCAACAAGCGAATGTAAGGTCGCAAGCTAAAGCTCGCGCTACATTCTTGGGCAAACCGCCTAAATAGTTACTAAAAATCTAAGCATGGAAAACGCGAGAAGAGTTTTATTTCCTTACGGGCTGAGTAATTTGGAACAAGTGGTTACGGGAAACTACGTTTTCGTCGACAAAACGCAATTTATTGAAAAAATTGAGTGGTCGGGTGAGCGTTTTGTCGCTTTTTTGCGTCCTCGCCGTTTCGGAAAAAGTTTGTTTTTGTCCGTTTTGGAATATTATCACGACATCAATCGCAAAGGAAAATTTGATAAAATATTCTCAAAATATTACATCGGAAAAAACCGCACGCCTTCTGCTAATGCTTACCGTATTTTGAAGTTTGATTTCAGCGGAATTGATACAAGAACGACAGAAAGTACTTATTACGGCTTTGTAACCTCCGTCAGAAATACTGTTATGGGCTTTTGTTTA
>JBPOJO010000594.1:0-1830 GCA_052033485.1 Bacteroidota bacterium
ATTTACTCAAACCTAAAGTATAATTTTTTTTGCAGCTTTTTTTATACGTTCACAAGCAAACATGTCAACGCACTTTAATTTCATTCGCTATGACAAAATTAATAAAATTTGTATTAAAAATAACAAAAATAATATTTTATTTATTGAACTTTTGAGAACTTTAAACTCACGCTTTATTACGATATTCAAACTTCTGAGGCTTCACTTTTGAAAAAATATGCGATTTATTTAAGAGGATGAACTTCTGCAATTTGTTAATCAGCCAACTCTACAAATAAATGCAACGTGAGGCAACCTTAAAATTCTCATTACTTCAAAAGATTTTGGCGACGGAGTTTTTAGAAAAAATTTTTTCAGTAAATTTATATTTGAAAACAGAACTGCTTGCAACAAACAGCATTAAAAAAAATTTTCCGCAATTAGTTTATTTCTTTTTTTTTAAAGGCTTTTGCACGTAAATTAGCGCAAAATTTCTGCGTATGAATTTTGTACTGACCAAAGAATATTTAGCGGAAATTCAAAACGCAATAGAAAGTAAAAATTCCGAATTTTTGCTTTCACGCATGGAGAACTTGCAGCCGCAGGATATTTCGGAAATTATAGCTGAAATTGAGGAGGAGGAGTCTAAGTACATTCTCGAGCTTCTTGATGTTGAAACGGCAGCGGATATTGTCGCGAATATGGAATCAGAATCGCGTCCCAATTTCTTACAGCAATTTTCGCCTGCAATTATTTCAAAATGGCTTGACCGGCTCGATTCCGACGATATTGTAGATATTTTGAATGATTTGCCATTGAAATTGCGCGAACAAATATTGGCGGTTTTTCCAACGCCCGAAACTGCAACTTTGGTCAAAGAGATGTTGCATTATGATGCCGATTGTGCAGGCGGATTGATGGCGAAAGAGTTAATTAAAGTAAATCTAAATCGAACTGTTGCTCAATGTATTGAAGAAATTAAAAGACAAGCCGAAGAAGTCGAAAAAATTCTGATGATTTACGTTATAGATGACGAGCAAAAGCTTTTAGGGAGAGTGTCGGCAAAAAAAATTATTATCAGTGATTCTGATATGTTGATAAAAAATATTTACGACGATGATATACAAACTGTTTATACTTACGAGTCGGCTGACCATGTTGCTTCTTTGATTGAAAAATACGACTTGGAAGCCATTCCGGTAGTTGATGCAGGCGGCAGATTGCTCGGCAGAATTACGGTTGATGACGTGATAGATGTTATTAAAGAAAATGCCGAAACGGATTTGCAAGTCATTGCAGGTATTTCTGAAAAAATTGAAGAAGACGACAGCGTTTGGCGGCTAACTCGAGCGCGCTTGCCGTGGCTCATTATCGGCATGATTGGCGGCATTTCGGGGGCGCAAATTATAGGATTATTTGAAGAAGACCTTGCGTTGATTCCTGCAATGTCATTTTTTATCCCCCTCATTACCGCAACGGGTGGCAATGTCGGTATTCAATCCTCAACGATTGTTGTGCAGGCGCTTGCGGATACCGGCGGGATTCGTGAGAGTGTATGGTCACGCCTGCGTAAATCCGTGCTTGTAGCGATTTTGAATGGTTTAGCACTCTCAATTTTAGTTTTTTTTGTGAATTTTTTTCTCTTTCCGAATACTGAATTGGTTTTCGTGGTTTCTGCCGCGCTTTTTTCTGTTGTGATGATAGCTTCATTTATGGGGACTGTTACTCCTCTTATTATTAACAGAATAGGCATCAATCCTGCTTTCGCCTCAGGTCCTTTTATTACAACTGCGAATGATTTAATCGGTTTAGCCGTTTACTTTTGGGTTGCTCGCTTGATTTTATGAGCAA
>JBPOJO010000507.1:0-5112 GCA_052033485.1 Bacteroidota bacterium
CAAGCGACTTTTTCATTTGCACTGCAAGTCGTTTGTGGGGACACAAACAACGGCGCTCAGATTTATTTTCACTCGTCTTTTTTGTGATGGGTTAATCAATTTGAACAAATACTTAATGTTATTTCGCCCCTTTTTCTTTCAAAAATAAAAAAAATTCTTGGAAATAATCTCGGCAAATTCTCTTATTTTTTTGATTTTTACGTATCTTTGTAAATAAACAAAATTCAAAACGGTATGTTAGGAAATTTGGCAAATGAAGTCATCTTCAAAAAAGCTTTTACGGATAAATTTGTTTTGCAATGTTTGGTAAGAGACTTGTTTAATGTTGATTTTGTACCGGAAACCGTCGAAACGGAAAAACGATTTGAGCCTAAAATTGCTCATATTGATTTCAAATATGACATTTTCGCTCAAAGTAAAGACCAAAGAGTAATTGTAGAAATCCAAAAGGTTGACTATGATTATAATTTTGACAGATTTTTGTTGTACCACAACATGGCAATTGCTGAAATGCAAAGGAACTCGAAAGAGTACAAAACGGATAAAGTAGTTTACACAATTGCCGTCTATACAAGCAAATACGTAGGTACGGAAAAAAACGGAACAGTGGTTGAAAGGGATATTTTATTCCATCACAGCAATTTATTTGATTTGGAAGGCAAAGAATTTGACGTTTTTGGGCACAAACTTATTTTCTTAAATCATCACTACATCAAAGATACAACACCGCAAGGCTATAAAGATTGGCTAAATTTAGTAAAAGAGTCGATTAAAAACCCTGAAAATCCGCTAATTAATTGGGGAAATCAAGGTATTAAAAAAGTAGCTGAACTCATTGACTATGAACAACTTAGTCCCGAAGAATTACGTGAAAGCAAAAACCGAAATGCCGCAGAAAGTGCAAAAGATGCCTACAAATTAGCTGCCGTATTGGACAAACAAATTGAAATTGCAAAAAACGCCATTAATAAGAATTCGGATAATCAATTTATTGCAGACATAACAGGCTTAACTCTCGAACAAATTCAAGCCTTACGTGTCGAACTAAGCAAATAAAAGCCAATCCGATTTTTTTATATACCTAAAACGAAATGTAACGTTGCCTTAGGCTGCGAAAACGCCGATTTTTTACAATTATTTGCACCCGATTCTTTAAAACGCTTTTTCGGTTATTTTTTAATGATAATGGCTTTTTATATTGTCGGAAAAGAGCTTTTTTGAAAAAATTTCATCAAAAAATCATGCTGCGACTTGTTACAAAAATTGTTTAAAAATGCGGTAAAATGAAGTTTTGTCTTTTTATTTGTGGTTGCTTAGCGACATCTTGTACAACGAACTTCTGTGAATTAAATCAGTTTGAGTAACGGACTGAAGTCCTTTGTACACTTTGGCTATACAACTGCTTAAATATTACCAATTTACCTGATTTCTTTTTTGACTTTGCCATGAGAAAAATTATTGAAACATTTATCAAATACCCTGCTTGGTCAAATGCTTTTATTTTGACCTTGATTGTGTTTGGTGTCTCCTCCTATTTATTTTCCTTAAAAAAATCCTTTTTTCCGGAAGTTGAGCCGGGGCAAATTTCCGTAACGGTTGTTTTGCCCGGTGCCGCCCCCGAAGAAATGGAAGAAGGCGTTACGATAAAAATTGAGGAAGCCGTTAAAGGAATTGAAGGAATTAAGGAAGTAACCTCTTCTTCTACGGAAAACACGGCAAAAATTAACATTGTACTCTACAAAGATTACGATGCCGATGAGGTGATGACGGAGGTCAAAAATGCAATTGACCGCATCGCTTCTTTCCCCGCAGACATGGAAAAACCCGTCGTTTTTAAGGCGCGTCCGCGTACCCGCGTACTGACGATGAATCTTTTCGGCGATGCGGATAAATTTATTTTGAAACACCGCGCCGAAGAAATTGAGGATACTTTGCTCGCCTCAGGTTTTGTGTCAAATGTTACCTTAGACGGTTTTCCGACATTAGAAATTTCCATTGAAGTCCCCGAAGCGGTGCTTTTGAAGCATAAATTGACTTTTGACATGGTCGCAAATGCCGTTCGGCAAAACAATCGCGATATTTCTGCCGGCTCAATCAAAACGCAAAATGAGGAAATTCTCATTCGCTCGCGAGCAAAGGAAAAAACTTCGGACAAAATCGGCGATATTGTTTTGAGAGCCGATAAGGACGGCGGCAATTTGCTTTTGCGTGATGTTGCGCAAATTCGCGAACAATTTGCCGATGTGCCTTTTGAATTGACTTACAACAGCAAACCCTCGGTGAGTATTACCGTGAATAAATTGCCCGAAGAGGACATTCAAAAAATATCTGTTTTTTGCAATGAATTTTCCGAACGTTTCAATCGCCGCGAAGCAAATTTGAAACTCGACGTGTCTTACGACGGCATGGATATGCTGCAAGAACGTTTGGATATGCTCATCAGCAACGGGGTGATGGGGCTTGTTTTGGTCATTTTTTGTTTGGGTTTGTTTCTCAACCTGCGCCTTTCGCTTTGGGTGGCATTCGGGATTCCGATTTCATTTTTGGGAATGTTTATGATTGTGGCATGGTTTGATGTTACGATAAATATGCTTTCACTTTTCGGAATGATTGTCGTCGTCGGTATATTGGTCGACGATGGAATCGTGATTTCGGAAAATATTTACACGCATTATGAGCGCGGAAAAAGTCCGCAACAAGCGGCTATTGACGGCACAATGGAAGTTTTGCCCTCTGTCATTACTTCCGTTTTGACGACTATAGTGGCATTTCTTCCGCTGATGTTTTTGGAAGGCATGGAATTTTGGAAAGAATTGGCGATTGTCGTGATTGTCTGTTTAGGCGTTTCGCTTGCGGAAGCATTTTTTGTTCTGCCGGGGCATTTGTCAGGCTCAAAGGCGATGCAGCGCAAAGAAAAAGTGAGCAAAATACGCCAAAAATTGAATACAAGCATTGATTATGTGCGTGATTCTTACGGGCAGTTGTTGAAATTGACTTTAGATTATCGTTATGTTGCTTTGGCTGTGCCTTTTGCCGTGCTGTTTTTGATTTTGGGTTTAATCGAAGGCGGCTTGTTAAAATTTACTTTTTTTCCGTCAATTCCGTTTGACCAATTCCAAGTGGATTTGGCATTCAAACCGGGTGAACGCGAATCGAAAGTAAAAACGCATTTAACAGAATTTGAAAAAAAGATTTGGGAAGTCAATAATGACCTCAAAAAAGAATTTGAACAAGAAAAAGATTTTGTTTCAAGCGTTGTGCGCACGACGGGAAGCATCTCTGACGGCACGGAAAACGGCACGCACGCGGGTCAAATCACCGTCAATTTGCAAGATATGGACGAAAGGCGGTTTATTTCGAGTTTTGAAATAGCCAATCGTGTGCGTGAAAAAATCGGAAAAGTGCCCGATGCTGAAAAATTTAAAGTTGCGGGTGCGCAAAGGTTCGGTAAAGCGGTTTCGGTCAGTCTTTTGTCAAAAGACTTTGAAATGCTTGAAAACGCCAAAAACGAACTAAAAACCGAGCTGCAAAAATTTACCGCGCTTGCCGATGTGGTGGACAATGCAAAGGTCGGACGAAGGGAATTAATGATTGAATTGTTACCGCAAGCCTATTTCTACGGTTTGACTCATGCCGAAATTACCAAACAAATTCGGCAAGGGTTTTTCGGCGAGGAGGTGCAAAGACTGCAAAAAGGGACAGACGAAGTGCGTGTTTGGGTTCGTTATCCCGAAGCCGACCGTTCAAGTATGTCGCAATTTGACGAAATGAAAATCAAAACGCAGGACGGCAAAGTTTTTCCGCTTCGCGAATTGGTCAAATATGAAGTCAAACGCGGAATCGTGGATATTAAACACTACAACGGTGCGCGCGAAATCCTTGTTGAAGCGGATTTGGCGGATTTGACTGCCTCGCCGGTGGAAATTACGGGAAAAGTTGCAAGCGAAATTATTCCGATTATTGTTGCGAAATATCCCAAACTCGAAGTGAGTTACGGCGGTCAGCAAAAACGCGCGGCGCAATCACTTGATTCAATGAAAAAAATTATGCCGGTCGCACTCTTTGTGATTTGGCTGCTTATCGCATTGACTTTTCGCTCGTTTTCTCAGGGCTTTATTGTCATGTTGCAAATTCCGATTGGGATTCTTTGCGCTTTATTGGGGCATTGGATTGAGGATAAACCGATGTCAATTTTCAGTTGGTTGGGCGTTTTAGCACTTTCGGGCGTGATTGTGAATGATTCCGTTGTTTTTTTAGACAAATTTAACAGCAATATGCGTGAGGGAATGCGTTTGAAAGAAGCGATTCAGAATGCGGGTGTTTCGCGTTTTCGCGCGATTATGTTGACAAGTTTGACGACGGTTTCGGGCTTGTATCCGCTGATTGCCGAAAAAAGTTTTCAGGCGCAATTTTTAATTCCGATGGCGGTTTCGCTTGCTTACGGGGTTTTGTTGGGGACATTTTTTGTTTTGCTCATTTTTCCGGTTTTTATAGCAGTCGGAAATGATATTCGCAGGTTGATGTCTTGGTTATCCAATTTAACGCTTTACGTCCTGAAAGGTGATGAAAAACGCATGAAATTCCCCGAACCGGAAGCGGTTGAACCCTCGGTTTTAGAGGAAAAGCATTTGGAAGAGCTTAAATAGGTGTTATATGAACAAGTAATTTTGCCTTTGTTTGGAAAAATCCAAAAATTCAGCGTAAGATTATTGAAAATAACAAAATTAAAGAGCATGTCGGATTTAGCCTCATAAAGGCGAGCCTTTTCCAAAAGGTGCGCCTCTGTGAGGCTTTTTTTTACATTTATATTTTTGCTGCCGACATTTAGTCTTTCTCGGGAGTTTTTTTGTCGTCGTTTTTCAAAGATGAAGTAAAATTTCTTAAAAAGAGGTAATTATTTAGCCGGAATTGTACCGCGAGCTTTAGCTTGCGAATTTGGAAGAATTGTACCGCGAGCTTTAGCTTGCGAATTTGGAGGAATTGTACCGCGAGCTTTAGCTTGCGAATTTGGAGGAATTGTACCGCCAGATTTAACTTGCGAATTTGGAGGAAATTTACCCCGAGGAATAGCTTTCGAATTTTGCAGGAATTGTACAGTGAGAATTCTATTGC
>JBPOJO010000222.1:0-13541 GCA_052033485.1 Bacteroidota bacterium
TTTCGCATTTCTATCGCTCGCAAGGAGGAATACGCCAAATGCTGACGATACCCCGGTGTGTCGCCCCACCAACCGTCATTGGTGATAACGGCTATACCCGTCGCGCCTTTTTGTATATATTCGCCGACAAATTCGCCGAAAATGGATTCATAACAAATTACGGGTGCCATTGCCGCTCCTTCGCTGTTTTTGAATACTTTTCGCTCTTTGTCTTGCCCCAAACTGATGGTTAAATCTTTAAAAATCATCGGACCGAAAGTCGGAAAAGCGGTTTGAAAGGGATTATTTTCCGCTCCGATAACTAATTTAGATTTGTGATAAACATCAAAATTGCCCTTGTCATTGATAAACAAAGCGGCATTAAAATAGTCAAAAGCATACGTTCCGTCTGAAGAAAATTTTGCACTCGGTGTTGCCTCTTCGGGCTTGTAAAACGTGTAGGTGTCCGCGCCCGTGATGAGGGATAAATTATTTTGCTTTTTTAAAAAATCTGTTAAAATTTTCAACATGCCGTTACCGAGGTCTTTTTCGTTAAAATCTTCTTGTAAAGAGGTCTCCGGAAAAATTAAAAATCGTGTATTTTTTGTTACCTTTTCTTCGCTTAATGTTAAAAAACGCTTAATTTGCTCTTCCGTAGGCACATAACGCGCTGCCGGCGCGCCCGTTGAGGGATTGACGGGAAATTTTTCTTCATAACAATCCAAATTCGGTTGCACCACTACCGCCTCAATGTCTTTTCCGGTTTCTTCAAAAGAGAAATACATTAAAAACGACACTAAAAGCGGTAAAATTACGGAGATAGCAGTATATACAAGAAAATATTTCTTTTCTGTTAATCCCTTGTAAATCAAGTAATTGACACTTAAAATCCAAATTGAACCGCCCAAAACACCCGTAAATTCATACCACTGCACCCATGAGGGCAAAAAAGCAAAAGCGTTGCCCAAAGTCAGCCAAGACCAACTCAAAATCCAATTCAAATCCGTGTATTCCCAAGCTGTCCAAGCGGTTAGAAGCGGTAAAAACCACAGTTTGCCTTTAGACCACCACCGAATTTTGGCGGCAAGCAGAAGCGGAAGCGTTTGAAACGCTGCTTTCAGCGGAAAAATGACGAAAACAAGCCATTGGACGGCATTCCAAAGCCACCAAGTCGCAAGAACGTTCCAAAGCAAAAAACTCAACCATGCGTAAAAAAACAATTTCCGCCCGAATTTTTCTTTTTTTTCCGCAAGAATGTTCTCCGTCATTGCCAAAAGCGGCACAAAAGCCACGAAGAGCAATATTTGAAAATATTCAAACCATGCCGATGCCGCAAGAACGCCCGAAAGCAAGGCTGCGTATAAATTGAAGTACTTTTTGCTTTGCAATTGTTGTAGATTCATGGCTGCAAAAGTGAAATTTCTTTGGTAAATCTTGATAGTGAGCGCAAAGATAGTTTTTTTTTCAGATTCAAAAAATTGACTACCTTTGTGCGTCTTTTTCAAATTTACCGATAAACCTAAATCCGCGCAAATGAAAATTTGGCTCAAAGCATTTCGCCTGCGAACCTTGCCGCTTGCCGTCGCAAGTATTTTTTTAGGCTCATGTTTGGCGTACCAAAAAGGACTTTTTGATGCAAAAATTGCTTTTTTAACCTTTCTGACCGCTGTTTTGTTGCAAATTCTCTCAAACCTTGCCAATGATTACGGCGACAGCATCAACGGAGCCGACCACGCCGAACGCGAAGGTCCCGTACGTGCGGTGCAGGGGGGGGAAATCAGCCGGAAAACCATGTTAAATGCCGTCAGCAGCTTTGTTTTGATGTCTTTAACATCGGGACTTTTGTTGTTATGGGTCAGTTTTTCAAAAGAGCCGCGCTATTTTTTTATTTTTCTTTTGCTCGGAATAGCGGCAATTTTGGCGGCAATTTTTTACACAATGGGCAAAAAACCATACGGCTATGCGGGTTTGGGCGATGTTTCCGTACTGATTTTCTTCGGTTGGGTCGGCACGCTCGGCAGTTTTTTCCTTCATGCCAAAACATTTTTTCCCGAAATGTTTTTGCCGGCAACAGGTATCGGTTTAATGGCGGTGGCAGTTTTAAATGTCAATAATATTCGGGACATCGAATCAGACAAAAAGGCAGGAAAACTTTCCGTTCCCGTTCGTTTAGGGCGGAAAAACGCACTTTTATACCATGCAGTTTTGCTGATTTTCGGACAATTAAGCGGCATTTTATACTTGTTTTTAGTTGAAAAAGATACACTTGCGTGGCTTTTTTTACTCAATATTCCCGTGAGTTTTGTTGTTTTTATGGGAATTAAAAATGCAAAATCTGCGCGTGAAACGGATAAATTTTTGAAAAAAACAGCCTTAAATGCCCTTTTATACGCTGTTTTAATGGGAATAATTTTAATTTTTTAAAAAAAAATGGAAAGACCTGAACTTCATACTGATTTGTCAGTCAAAGATTTTGACGAATTTTATTGGTTAAAAGAAGAATTAACTGTTTTTTGTCGAATATACGGCATCAGTACGGCAGGCGGAAAAATGGATATTGAGGAGCGAATCCGCACGTTTTTGTTTACGGGAGAAGTAATTTGTCAAATTGAAAAACAGACTTATTCCGCTAATTTTGATTGGAAAAATGCCGAATTGACGCTTAATACGCCTATTACCGACAATTACAAAAACACGGAAAATGTTCGCTCTTTTATGAAAAAACACATCGGTGAGCATTTCAAATTTAATGTTGAATGGATGAATTGGCTGAAAATCAATGTCGGAAAAAACTTAGGCGAGGCGGCGGAGGAGTGGAAAAAAAATCAGGTGCTTAAAAAAAGCTCAAAAACTGTTAAAAATATCTCTCCTCAGTTTGAGTACAACACCTATATTCGCGATTTTTTAGCCGACAACAAAGATAAAAGCCTCAAAGAAGCGATTGAGCATTGGAAAATTAAAAAAAGCAAAAGAGGCGATAATCGGTATTCAAAAGAAGATTTAAACTTTTTTGCGTAGATTTTATACCGTTTGTGGTCTAAACTTATGCTAAGAATACCTTCGTTTAGACCGCAGACGGCGTTTTTTGGAAGAAAATAATCTCCCTTTTTTTAGAACTTAAAAAAAATGTTGCTCATTGAGCGACAAAAAGAGCATTTATTTTCTTATCAAATTCAAAAATTCATTCCTTGTTTGCGGGTCGGTTTTGAAAACGCCGCCTAATTTGCTTGTAATCGTATCGCTGTTCACGTCCTGAATCCCGCGCGATTTCACGCAATAGTGCTGCGCACGAATCCTGACCGCAATGTTTTGTGTTTCCAAAATATTTTCCAAAGCAAAATAAATTTGACTTGTTAAACGCTCTTGAATTTGCGGTCTTTTGGAAAAAAATTCGACAATACGATTCAATTTACTCAAACCTAAAATCTTTTTGTCCGGAATATAAGCAACATCACATACGCCGTCGATGATGACAAAATGATGCTCACAGTTCGATTGAACGTTAATATTTCTTTCGATAACCATTTCATCGCAACGCATTTTATTTTCAACCGCCGTACATTTTGGAAAAAGGTCGTAATTTAGACCCCAAAAAATTTCATTCACGTACATTTTCGCAACTCTTTTCGGCGTATCTATCAGACTGTCGTCTTTTAAATCGAGGTCGAGAATGCGCATAATTTCCGAAAAATGCTTCTCTATTTGTTTCACTTTTTGTTTTGCCGTCAAATTTGAGAACGTCATCGGAGTTTCGACTCCGTTGTCTATCAAATGTTGTTGAATTTTTTTGCCGAGAACTTTGTCGGATTTCCGAGAATCCCAACTGTAATTTGCTTCATCAATATCGTGATGCAAATGATTTTCGATGATAATTTCGTCTGTTTTCATGTTGATGTTTTTTTTCATAAACGATTGTTTTTTTAAAAGGTTTAAAAAATGCAATTAATAAAAAAAAAGCAAAACCGCAAAATCGAATGTGAATTGAAAAAAAATTAATGATTCGAAATATACCTCAAAAAAACACGTCCGAAAAGGGAATTTAACGAAAACATAATTTTTAAATAACTTCTAACATACAAATCAAACGTAAATTTGTATCCCAAAAGCCGGTTATGTTTCGCACCATCAAATCAAAATTATTACTCTCTTTTGCCGTTTTCTTCTGCATTACTACTGTTTGGGTAGGGACAGTTTTGTGGACTGACAGCAAAAAAAACAGCATTGAGGACGTAAAAAATCTATTACTCAACAACAGAATTTTATTTTCGGACGCAGTGCGGCTTGAAAAAGATTTTTTATTGTTTGAAACGATAAATCCCGATTTTTTTAAATGTGATGAAAGTAGATTTTTAACATTCAGAGCAGAAAAAATCCTGCATTTTCGCAAAAATTTAACACAATTAAAATCTTCCGCGCGCGAGCATGATATACCCGAGATTGAGCCTAAAATTGACAGTTTGCAAACTTTAATCGAACAATACGAGAGAAATTTTGATTCTTTGGTGCATTTGACTTTGCAGCGCGGATTTAAAAATTTCGGTTTTGAAGGCGAAATGCGCGATGCCATTCACATTATTGAAAATGCGAAAACTCAAACGGTTGAAAAGAGTACACTTTTAACACTTCGTCGTTTTGAAAAAGATTATTTATTGCGCAAAGATATGCACTACGTCGAAGGTGTTTTGAAAATTGTCAATCAAATCAATCGCAATTTGCTCCTTATGCCAAAAGATTCCGCGCGCGAAGAAACCCTGAAACAATTTACACGCTATCGCATTTTTTTTGAAAAAATTGTCGAAACAGAAACCAAAATTGGCTTTTTTGAAACCAACGGTTTGCGCGGTGAAATGCTTAAAACCAATCAATTACTCGAACAAAAAAATGAGCAAATCAATAACACTGTTTTGCTTTTTGCTAAAAATTTTGATAAAAATATTAAAAATTTGCTCATTTTTATCAGCATTGCAAGCATTTTTTTGATAGCCGGACTGTCGCTTTATTCCGTCAAAAAACTTTCCTCACCTGTTGAGCGACTTTCCCGAAGCATTAATCAGGCAGTTGACACTAATTTTGCCGACGGGAATCCCGATATTTTGATTGCAGGGAATGATGAAATTGCGCGACTTTCTCATGATTTTGATTTGATGTACAACAAAGTTCGCATCAGTTTAGAGTATATACGAAATCAAACTACCGAACTGCAAAACTCGCAAGACCTCATCATGGACAGTCTGCGTTATGCGCGTACAATTCAAGCCGCACTTTTGCCCGATACGGAACAGCTAAAGACTTATTTTTCAGATGCTTTCGTTATTTTTACGCCCAAAAATGTCGTTTCGGGTGATTTTTTTTGGCTATACAGAAAAAAACAAAAAATATTTTTAGCGGTGGCAGATTGTACGGGACACGGCGTTCCGGGGGCGTTCATGACGCTTATCGGCAATATGCTTTTGACAAAAATTATTGAGCCGGCGCGAATTTATGACCCTGCTTTAATTTTAGAAACTTTACATTTAGAACTTCGCTCGGTTTTGCAGCAGCACGAATCAAAAAATGACGACGGCATGGACATCGCGCTTTGTTCGTTTGAAAATACGACGGAGGGAATAAAATTAACTTTTGCGGGTGCAAAACGAAACTTGATGCTTTTCAGCGGCGAAAATTATGAAAAAATCAGAGGGAATAAACGCTCAATCGGCGGAAAACAGAAAACTTTTGCGCCCGATTTTGAAAATAAAGAAGTTATTTTGAAAAAAAATGACCTGATTTACCTTTATTCTGACGGTTTTTATGACCAACACAACGAAAAACGTGAAAAATACGGTTCGGAAAGATTTGAATTTTTTATCAAAAAAATTTACGAATTGCCGCTTGAAGAGCAGAAAAAAGCCTTAGAAGAAGAGTTTGAAAAATTTAAGAAAAACCAAAAACAGCGCGACGATGTAACTTTACTTGCCGTAAAAATTTGAATTTTCATACCGTTTCATTGTTTCAAAAACAAGGTTTTTTCCCTGCTTTGTCTTTTTTGACTTCACATGGGGCGGCTAAAAACAAATATAAAACCTTGTATAACAGTCGTTTGTAAAGACACAATCAGGGGCTTGTATAGCAAACTTACGCGCCAATATTGGGGCTACTTTTTAAATTTTTTCTGCCATCAGTTGTGTCTAACGGGACTTATTTCGCCTTAAAAAAAAAGGAAAAATATTTTATCAAAATGCCCTGAATTTGAACAGCCACTCTTTGTGAAATCTCATTTCCGATTGGCAAATTCGCATTGCGGATTTTTCTCGCAGGAACTCATTTCGCAAACCGATTTTGTTTTTCTGAAAAATGCTGCCTTTATTTGCATAGATTTGAAAAAAATCATGTCAAAAAAAACGAAAACAGCCTTTTTTTGCAAAAGCTGCGGCTATGAAGCTCCGAAATGGCTCGGAAAGTGCCCTGCTTGTATGGAATGGAACACTTTTTCGGAAGAAATTGTGCATAAAGAAGAATCCGAAAAAAAATCATGGTCGGGCAGCGTTTCAAAAGTAGCGAAACCGAAAGCGATTGACGAAATTGATTTGGATTCTAATGAAAGAATTGTTACGCAAGACGGCGAATTAAACCGCGTGCTCGGCGGCGGAATTGTGCGCGGCTCGCTCATTCTCATCGGCGGCGAGCCCGGAATCGGAAAATCTACTTTGATGTTGCAAATTGCCCTTTCGCTCAGTCCGTTGAAAGTGCTTTACGTAACCGGCGAAGAGAGCGAACAACAAATAAAAATGCGTGCCGAGCGATTGAATTTTACCTCAAAAACTTGTTTTATCCTCGCCGAAACAAACACGCAAAATATTTTTAAACAAATTGAAAATTTGCAACCCGATGTTTTGATAGTTGATTCTGTTCAAACTTTGCACACTGCCTTTCTCGAATCAGCCTCCGGAAGTGTTGGGCAGGTGCGCGAAAGTACGGGTGAATTGATGCGTTTTGCGAAGGAAAGCGGAACGCCGGTTTTTCTCATCGGGCATATCACAAAAGACGGGAGTCTCGCAGGTCCGAAGGTGCTCGAACACATGACGGACACCGTTTTGCAATTTGAGGGCGACAGGCATTTGGTTTATCGCATTTTGAGGACAACAAAAAATCGCTACGGTTCAACCTCCGAACTCGGAATTTATGAAATGAGAGCTGACGGATTGCGACAAGTTGTCAACCCGTCCGAAATTTTGATTTCGCAAAGAGAAGAAAATGTCAGCGGCATTTCTATCGGAACAACCATGGAAGGAAACCGCCCTTTGTTGATTGAAACGCAGGCATTGGTCAGTCCCGCTGCCTATGGCACACCGCAAAGGAGTGCGACAGGTTTTGATGCAAGACGGCTGAATATGCTTTTGGCGGTGCTCGAAAAGCGTTGCGGTTATCGTTTCGGAACGCAAGATGTATTTTTGAACATTGCCGGCGGTTTGCGCGTTGAAGACCCCGGTATTGACTTATCTGTCTGTGTATCAATGGTTTCCTCTTTGTCGGACAATGAAATTGAAAACAACATCGCCTTTACCGGCGAAGTGGGTTTGGGCGGCGAAATCAGACCGGTTTCGCGCGTAGAAAATCGCATTTCGGAAGCGGAAAAATTAGGATTTGAAGCAATTTACGTTTCAAAATATAACATGAAAGGCATTGATAAAACAAATTTCAAAATTCGCATACACGAATTTTCTAAACTTGATGAATTGTTCAGAAGAATTTTTTAGCTATAGCATGCAGCAAAATGCGCAGCGAAAAATTATTTTATCAAATTGCGAATGATATTTTCCGCGTTTCTCAGCCTTTTTTCGCCCTGTCCTTCGACTGTTGAGAACGGAATTTTTTGAGTC
The DNA here is from genome assembly GCA_052033485.1 of Bacteroidota bacterium. Classification (GTDB taxonomy): domain Bacteria; phylum Bacteroidota; class Bacteroidia; order Cytophagales; family Bernardetiaceae; genus JBPOJO01. The sequence continues at coordinate 7,839 of JBPOJO010000222.1, forward strand.
GTTAAGGTTTGCAGAATAATATTCTGAATTATTTCTTGCACTTCGGGCGAGTCTCTTTGTTCGTCGTGCGACCAACCCAAATCATTTTTGAGCAGTAAATAATGTTGATAGGGTTTTATTGATAGTGCCGCCTGAACCCATTCGGGGCATTTTCCGTAATAAAACTCGGCGTAAATTTTTGTCAGAAGTAAGTTTGTGTCCAAGATATGCAGGGGTATTTTTTCCGTAAAAAACATTTCTTCCGCAAGATGTTGCCCCGTCGCAATGAACGGAACGTCCTCAGCGGTCAACATCATTTTCGTCGTTTTTTTTTTGAAATCAAAATAAAATCGGACATATTCGGGCAGAACGCGAACATGAAAAACTTCGGAAAGGTGTTGCGCCAAAGCGGTTTTTCCCGTTGATTCCGCGCCGATGATGACGATGTTTTGTATTTTCATAATTTATAAAAATGCGCATTTCATTGTGCAAAACTAATTTTTTTGTGCCAAATTTTGTATGGTTTCAAAAAATAATGCCTGTTTAAAATAGGCTTTTCAGAATCACGGCATTTTGAAGTAATATTCCCCCCCGCCGTCGTTTGTGTCCTCGCAAGCGACTTTTTCGTTGCACTGCAAGTCGTTTGAGAGGACATAAACTACGGCGGACAGATTTATTTTCACAATTTGAACAAATACTTAATCCGTTTCAAACTTAAAAAGTATGTTGTAGTCCCGGCAAAACTCTTTTAACCCGTTGAGGCAGTAGACTTGGTGCAAATTTAAGGCTTCACTGCCGATAAATGTGTAAATCAGTTCTTCTTTTTCTGAGTCGTTCTCCCTCACCATAATTCTAAAACCGTGAAAAGTTTCTATAAAACGAATACGCTGAATATTATCCGGAGAAATTTCTTGCCGACTGAATTTTGTCCATAAACCATTTTCGGACAGTACCAAAGCATCATTTTTTTGATTAATCTGCGCGTATGCTGTGTAATCCAATAATGAGCCCAAAAATGCAAAATTAGGCAAATCCGTATAATAAATTTTTCCGTAATTAACCAAGTTGCTGTGAAAATCCATACCCGCTTTTTTGAGCAAATGTATAGTTGTTAAATCATTCACTTTAATCGGAAATTTACTCATTTGTGTAATTTCTTCAGCTATGTATTTGCCGAAATACCATGATTGCGTGATGAGTGAAACAGGACAAATGCGAGAAAATTTTAGCATTTTTTCGATTACATCGGGCACGGGTAAGGCATCAAAATCATCAAACGATAAAGTTTGAAGGACTTGAATTTGATGATGAACATCAGTTGTCGCAATCGTAAAGTTAATGCCTGCATTACTGCTTTTATTATCTTTTAATAAAATTAAGAAAAAAACCTGCGATAAATCGGATTTTTTAACAAGTAATTTAGCCTGAAGCCTGTTGTTTCTGTAAATTCCGTCTGAAAATACTTCAATAAAATGAATCCCGTCGAAGTCTGTAAAAATATTGCGAAAAGCATAGAAAGAAGTTATTGAAACAAAGGGAGTAGCTATAATTCCGAGTATGAACGGAACAAATGCATCTGCTGCCACGCAGAGGAAAAGAAAAATAAAATTTAACAGTAAAATTGCAGTAATCAACAAAACATCTGCAAAGAAACTGTTAATTTTATTCGGCAATTTTAAGATAAAATTACTTTTTTTGTCAATTTGAAGTGCGGTTGAGGAAAGGGGAAATTTATCTAAGGTCTGCGTTTGACCGCAATGTTTCTCGCCCATATATTCCCAACTTGAACTTAAAAAAGCTGAGGAGCAGGTTTTGCAAAAAACGATTTCGTCGCCGAGCACAAATAAATCGCCTGTTACGGGGTCTTTTCTTTGCTCTTTTAAAAAGCTCAACGTCATTTCGGCAGTTATGATGAATTTGTGCATAGCATAGTTTGGGAACAAATAAAGGCAAAACTAAACTTCAAAATTGAAAGTGCAAATATCTCCTCCTTAATTTGTACTAAGGCTTTAAAAAATTATTTTTTTTACTTTAATGGATTGCGATTTATGTTGCAAAATCGGACTTTGTGTAATTTTCAATTCCCCAAAAGCAATTTTTGCAAACTTACATTTATTTCCTATCTTTGCAAAAAAAAGCTATGGGCAAAAAACTGATTCGTTTTGATTGGGCAGTCAAAAAACTTCTTCGCAACAAAGCCAATTTTGTTATTTTGGAGGGTTTTTTATCCGAACTGTTGTTTGAGGACATCAAAATTCAATATATTTTAGAAAGTGAAAGCAATCAAGAATCCGGCGATGAGAAATACAATCGTGTGGACATCATGACGCAAAACTCAAAAAATGAATTGCTGATAATTGAGATTCAAAATACTTATGAAATAGATTATTTTCACAGAATGGCTTTCGGCGCGGCAAAAGTTGTGTCGGAAAATTTGTCATTGGGACAAGCTTATGCCCAAATCAAAAAAGTTATTTCCATTAACATTGTGTATTTCGACTTGGGGCAAGGAAAAGATTACGTGTACAGAGGCAAAACGTATTTTGAGGGCATTCACGAAAAAGATACGCTGCAACTCTCGCAAACGCAAAAGAAAACTTTTATGAAGAAAGAAGTTGCTGAAATTTTTCCGGAATATTACCTCATTAAAGTCAATCAATTCGATGATTTTGCAAAAGACACATTGGATGAGTGGATTTATTTTTTGAAAAACAGTGAAGTCAAAGATGAATTTAAGGCAAAAGGATTGGCGGAAGCAAAAGAAGTTTTAGACGTGATGCGTTTAGATGCGGAGCAACAATTCGGTTACAATCGCTATTTGGATTATTTGCACCTCAAAGCAAGCGAGGCACTTTCCTTGCGTATAGAGGCGGAGGAAAAAATCAGGAAAGATGAGCGAAACAAAAATTCATTTGAAATTGCCAAAAAACTCATAAAAAGAAACTTATCAAACGGCGATATTGCGGAAGATACCGGCTTAACTATCGAACAAATTGAACAATTACGCCGAGAATTGGATTGAAAATTCGCAGCTAATTAACCTGAGTTTGCCGCGAGTCATCTGCCGGCGAAACAAAGTTTTCAAGTCGGCAAATAGTTACAAAAAATTTTGTGGTGCATTGTTTGGACAATTTCCAAGATAGAATATTTCTCATTTCTTTTTTTGCATTGCTTTCTGTTCTTAAATTACTCAAATACAAGAAGTTATATAAGCAGCTCTGCACTTTTTTCATTTGCTTTTCTCATGTGCGAAGCTGCGGAAATCTTCTTTTAATATACTTTCCAAAAGCCGAAAAGGGCAGAGATTGTACACCGTTTTTCCGAAATTTTTATTTTTAGGCTTGTTTTTTTCTGTTTTATCAAATTTTTTGCTAAAAATTTTGCCAAAATAATAATAATTGATAGATTTGCCGCATTTACACCCGAACAGTCAAAAAGTAAAAAATTTGACAATTCGCGCTTTTTTGCGATTTGTGTTGTTTGAATACAAATGGTTTTGTTTGAGTATAATTTTCATTTACAATAATGAGTTCACAAAAAATATCTATTCAGAACGGCGTTTTGAACGTCCCGAATAACCCCGTTATTCCCTTTATCGAAGGCGACGGAACAGGTCCCGACATTTGGAAAGCGTCCGTAAAAGTTATTGATGCTGCGGTAGAAAAAGCCTATAAAGGAGCAAGAAAAATCGAATGGAAAGAAGTTTTGGCGGGTGAAAAGTCTTTTAAACTCACCGGAAATTGGCTTCCCGATGCGACGCTCGACGCTTTTAAAGAATATTTAGTCGGCATCAAAGGTCCGCTCACAACGCCCGTTGGCGGCGGTATTCGCTCATTGAACGTAGCTTTGCGCCAAATTTTGGACTTGTACGCTTGCGTTCGCCCCGTGCGCTACTTCGCCGGTGTGCCTTCTCCCGTTAAAGAGCCGCAAAAAACTGAAATGATTATTTTCCGCGAAAATACCGAAGACGTGTATGCCGGAATCGAGTGGGAAGCAGGAACGCCCGACGCGAAAAAAGTTGTGGATTTCCTTCTCAACGAAATGAAAGTTACAAAAATTCGCTTTCCCGAAACATCTTCTATCGGCATTAAACCCGTTTCTATTGAAGGAACGGAGCGTTTGGTACGCGCGGCTCTTCTTTTTGCCGTCGAAAATAATAAAAAATCTGTTACCATTGTTCACAAAGGTAACATTATGAAATACACCTCCGGCGGCTTCAAAAAATGGGGTTATGCCTTGGCGGAAAGAGAATTCGGCGATAAAGTTTTCACTTGGGCACAATACGACAGAATTGCTGAAGAAAAAGGCAAAGAAGCTGCCGATGCTGCACAAAAAGACGCACTTGCTGCCGGTAAAATTCTCGTGAAAGACGCTATAGCAGACGCTTTTTTGCAACAAATTTTGCTTCGCCCCGAAGATTATTCTGTAGTTGCGACCCTCAACCTCAACGGCGATTATATTTCCGATGCACTTGCGGCGATAGTCGGAGGCATAGGTATCGCTCCGGGTGCGAATATCAACTACATCACGGGACACGCAATTTTTGAGGCAACTCACGGAACAGCTCCCAAATATGCCGGTTTGGACAAAGTAAACCCGAGTTCGGTTATCCTTTCTGCCGTCATGATGCTTGAATACATGGGTTGGAAAGAAGCTGCCGACCTCATCACGCTCGGTTTGGAAAAAGCCATTGCCGCGAAAAAAGTAACTTATGACTTTGCGCGTTTGATGGACGGCGCAACGGAAGTTAAATGTTCGGCTTTCGGCGATGAAATTATTAAAAATATGGCTTAAAACGCCTGTTTTCGACCAAACGACAATGGTTTTCATTACAAGTGCACCCTAAGGGTCTTCAAGAGCCTTAGGGTGTATTTGTACTGAAAAACGTTGCACAAGCCGTCAGAATAAAACACTGTTTTACAAACGATTAGGTCTATTGTTCAAAGTAATTTAACTTCTTTTTTTCAAATTGATGAAAACACATTTTCTCCTGATATACTTTTTTGTGCTTTTTAATCTTTCGGGGCTTTTTGCACAAAATTTTTACAAAATCGAAACGGATATTTCAAACATTATTGACGATAAAATTTCGGTAAGCGTTTTCACTCCGAAAACAGGTGAAAAAAACGCTAAATTTATATTTCCCGCCGTGATTCCGGGTTCTTATTCGCGCAAAGATTTCGGCAGATTTATTGAAAACTTTACGGCTTATGACGATAAAGGCAACAAATTATCGGTCAAACAAAAAAATTTCAATGTTTTTGAAATTAAAAATGCAAAAAATCTTCAAAAAATTACCTACCTTGTCAATGACACTTGGGACGACACGCAGTTTTCGGATAATTTCATTTTTCAGCCCGGCGGCACGAATATAGCGGTTAATCAAAATGTTGTTTTTAACCATCAAGGATTTTTCGGCTATCTCGAAGGAAAAAAAATGCTGCCTTACGAGATAACAATTACGAAACCCGTCGATTTTTACGGTGCGTCCGCGCTTGAAAAAAAGTCCGAATCCCCCGAAAAAATTACTTTTTCCGCTCCGAATTATGTTCGATTAGTTGAGTCGCCGCTGATGTTTTCAAAGCCCGATACCGTCAGTTTTATGGTGAATGATATGCGCGTTCGTATAGCCGTTTATTCAGAAACAGGCATGGTGAAAGCCGAAAAAGTGCGCGAATTAATTTTGCCGCTCGGCAGCGCACTCGGCAAATTTTTCGGAAAAAT
>JBPOJO010000531.1:0-4350 GCA_052033485.1 Bacteroidota bacterium
CTGATAAACAGGCTTTTATCAACCCAATAACTGTTTGTTTCGCGAATCGTACGAAAGTCAGAATTTCCGATGAAAAATTTGCGTTTTTTAGGTGCTTTTGCCATGATTGCTTTTTTTGCAAATTTACGAAATTTATTGAAAAGAAACGACAAAATTTAAGCAAAAAGCCATTTTTCTCCCATAGAAATTTCCGTGAAATGCTCCACGGGAAACTGTCCCGGCAGGTTCATTTCAAAAAAAATGTCAAAATATTGCATCGTTGCTATATTGGAAATAAATTCGTCAGGGGTAATGTGAGCGTATTTTTTTAAACCGCAATCCGTTAATGCCTTGTTCAACAGCCTTGCAGACCATTGTTGATTTGCGGGCGAAATGGTGTAATAAAATTTTCGACAATCATCAATTAAAAATTGAGGTTTTTTAAGATTTACGACATTTTCCCAAGCAAGCATTTCCGCTTTGAACTCATCATCAGTCATAAGTTCCGTTTCGTCTGTCCAAAGCGAGTACAAAGTTTGCGTCAGCGGCGAAAATTCGTGTTTTACAAAGCGATTTTTTCGCACAATAAGGTGTAATTCAGGCATTTTTTAAACAATTTATTCTTCAAAAATTTGATTGTGCTTAAGACTTTCGTCGAGATAATTCGGATAAATGCGCAAATGTTCGGCTTTTACTTTTTCAAAAATTAGGTTTTTGAGCAAGTCAATATTCGTTTTTCCGGCAGCAGAAATGAAAACAGCATCTTGATTATTAACCAAATACGACTCCCGCAACTCCTCCAAACTCGGCGGGCAAATCAAATAACTGTTTCCGACGACTACATCATTGGAATAAGCATCAATTTTGTTAAAAATTGTGATAATAATTTTATCCGTAGCCTTTATATCCGCAAGTGTTTTTTTGACCACTTCGATTTGCTCCTCAAACGATTGATGCGAAATATCCACCACGTGCAGCAAGATGTGTGCGTCCGTGATTTCCGCCAAAGTAGATTTAAAACTTTCAATCAAAGTCGTCGGCAGTTTTCGGATAAAACCGACGGTATCCGTGAGCAAAAACGGAATATTGTTCCACGTTACGCGGCGCACGGTCGAATCAACTGTCGCAAAAAGCTTATTTTCTGCAAAAACATTTTCTTTTGAAAGCAAGCGCATCAAAGTTGATTTTCCGACATTCGTATAGCCGACAAGGGCAACACGCACCATTTCTGCACGAGATTTTCTGCGCGTAATGCTTTGTTTTTCAATATCGGTAAGCTTTTCTTTGAGCTGCGCAATTTTATTTTTGATAATCCTGCGGTCGGTTTCGATTTCTTTTTCGCCCGAACCGCCCCGCGTTCCCGTTCCGCCGCGCTGCCGTTCCAAGTGCGACCACAAGCGCGTAAGGCGAGGAAGCATGTATTGATAACGTGCCAATTCAACTTGTGTGCGAGCTTGCGCGGTTTGTGCGCGAAAGCTGAAAATTTCCAAAATCAATAAACTGCGGTCGACCACTCTTGCCGCACAACCCTCTTCTTTGAAAGTTCGCTCTAAATTTCTAATGTGCGCGGGTGAAAGTTCGTCGTCAAAAATAATTAGCTCAACGGATTTTAATTTAACATAATCCATGATTTCTTGCAATTTTCCTTTTTTGACAAAAGTTCTTTGGTCGGGGCGGTCGAGTTTTTGCGTAAAAACTTTCAGCGTTTTGATTTCTAAAGTTTCGGCTAAAAAAGCAAGCTCGTCGAGATATTCTTTGGATTTATTGACGGGCTGCTGCGGGGTGATGATGCCGACCAAAACGGCGGTATCGGATTTGATTTCGGTTCTTTCAATCATGGAAAAATTTCAATTACAATATGGTTTCTTTTTTTTCAAAAAAATTGTCGAATTTTTGAAGGTCTTTGTGTATAAACGTTTTTTCTCCCCTTTTTTCTTCAAAAAGTTTAACGGTTTGCGTATAATCCTCATTGATGAAAAAAGTTTTATAGCGGTAAGAAAGTACTTCTTGCAGTTCTTGTTCAGCCCAAAACGATTTTTTGAGAATATTTTTGACGGATTTCAGAATAGGGTCTAAGTCGGAAAGTTTGGCAAAAATAAGCAAAAAACCGTAAATCATACCGCTTTCGAGAAACGCGGGTATCATAAAAATACCGAGTTCCAAATTCCAAAATTCCTTTTGCGAAATATAATTGATGTAAACCCACCATTGTCCCTTAACAGAAATGCCCTCCAAAATGTATTCGAGCAGTAAACCCGAAAGCAAAATGATGAAAACAACGACCATCAGGTTAAATCTTTTTGACTCAAAGTCAAAAAGTGCAAAACGCTTCAAAAGCAATCGAATGGTAATAAAATACAAAAAAAACTCTACCGGATAAGTCAAATATTTGGCGAATCCGTAGTGCATTTTTCCCGAACGCAAAAGCTCAAGTGTGGCAGAATAATTCAGCAAAACATCTTTGAAAAACCAAAAATTCAAAAGGCTTGTCAGCAAAGGCGTTAAGAAAATGATGATAAAATAATACAGCAGATAGCGTATCTTTGGCGGCATAAAAAATAATGACGAATTAAGAATGAAAAATTTTATAAAGAGGAGGTTGTTTTATTACACCCTAAGGGTCTTCAAGCCACTTAGGGTGCAATAAAAACAAAGACATTAAATATGAATTACCTCACCGTAAGCGGCTGCAGCAGCTTCCATAACTGCCTCAGACATAGTCGGATGCGGGTGAACAGCTTTGATAATTTCGTGTCCTGTGGTTTCGAGTTTTCTTGCCACAACCACTTCCGCAATCATTTCCGTAACATTTGCGCCAATCATGTGCGCGCCGAGCCATTCGCCGTATTTTGCGTCAAAAATAACTTTGACAAAGCCTTCTTTCGCACCTGCCGCACTTGCTTTGCCGGAGGCAGAGAAAGGAAATTTACCGACTTTGATGTCATAACCTGCTTTTTTCGCCATCTCTTCCGTCATGCCGACAGAGGCAATTTCAGGAGAGCAATAGGTACAGCCCGGAATATTGCCGTAATTAAGCGGCTCAGGGTGATGACCGGCAATTTTTTCGACACAAATAATGCCTTCCGCAGAAGCTACGTGCGCGAGTGCAGGACCTTTTACGATGTCGCCGATGGCATACACGCCCGGAACGTTGGTGCGATAAAAATCATCAACCGTAACACGCCCGTTTTCGGTTTTTACACCCGATTGCTCCAAACCGATATTTTCAATGTTTGTGCTGACTCCTACCGCCGAGAGGACGATATCACATTCGATTTCTTTTTCTCCCGCGCCGGATTTCACTTTCACTTTGCAACCCGCACCGGAAGTATTCACGGCAAGGACTTCGGAAGAAGTCATGATTTCCATACCGGATTTTTTGAGATTTTTCTCCAATTCTTTTGAAATATCGGCATCTTCGTTCGGCACAATGCGCGGCATAAATTCTACAATCGTTACTTTTGTGCCCATGGCATGATAAAAATAGGCAAATTCGACCCCGATAGCACCCGAACCGACAATAACCATAGATTTAGGTTGCGTTTCTAAGGACATTGCTTGACGATAACCGATGATTTTTTTGCCGTCAATCGGCAAATTCGGGAGCTGACGAGCACGTCCGCCTGTCGCAAGAATGATGTGCTTCGCCGTGTAATTCGTTTTTTTACCGTCATTGTCGGTAACTTCGACTTTACCCGCGCCGGCTAATTTGCCGAAGCCCATAATTTTTTCGATTTTATTTTTGCGGAACAAAAACTCAATGCCTTTGCTCATGCCCTCCGCAACGCCGCGGCTTCTTTTGACAACGGCAGTGAAATCCGCCGAGGCATTGCCTATGTTGATTCCGTAATCTTTTGCGTGTTTAACATATTCAAATACTTGCGCACTTTTCAAAAGGGCTTTTGTGGGGATACAGCCCCAATTTAAACAGATACCGCCTAAGGCTTCTTTTTCTACAACAGCGGTTTTTAAGCCCAATTGAGAGGCGCGAATAGCGGCAACATATCCGCCCGGACCTGAACCGATAACAATCACATCGAAATTTGACATATTAAAATTGTTTTCCTTGTTGAAAATTCTGTAAAAACGGTTTTACCGCAATATTTTGACAAAGATATTATTTTCCGAAAAAAAAAATGTTTTTGTAAAGTTTTTTTGTGAATAATTTTTGCAATGTATTTTATTTGGGCAAAAATAAGGCTGCCTTCGCAAGTGTACAACGGACTTTAGTCTGTTTCCCAAGCAAACGTAACGGACTTTAGTCTGTTGAACACGGCAGAGTAAATTACTAAAAAAACAAAAATTATGAAAATATTAACGATTGTATTTTTTCTCTTTCCTTTCTCCTTGTTTGGGCAAAGTTTGGAAGCT
>JBPOJO010000369.1:0-3581 GCA_052033485.1 Bacteroidota bacterium
AAATTATTTTGACAAAAGACTCGACCCTCGTTTGCTTGTTGAGAATGCAAAATCCGTCGTTTCGCTTGCTTATAATTATTTCCCCGAAACAAAAATTTTAAGTACAGACGATAATTTTAAGATTTCCAAATATGCTTACGGCGAAGATTATCACAATGTTATTAAGAAAAAATTAAAATTATTTTTGCAAAAAATTCAGGAAGAAATCGGCGAAGTAGGCGGCAGAGCTTTTGTGGATTCCGCGCCTGTTGCCGACAAAATTTGGGCAAAAAAATCGGGCATCGCTTGGCAGGGTAAACACAGTTTAATGATTTCAAAAGCGGCAGGAAGCTTTTTTTTCATTGCCGACTTAATTTTGGACATTGATTTATTGCCCGATTCTCCGATAAAAGATTTTTGCGGAAATTGTAAATTATGTATGGACGCTTGTCCGACTGCAGCCATCGCTGCTCCCTACGTTCTCGATGCGACAAAGTGCATTTCTTATCTCACCATTGAGTTGAAAGAAAATATTCCCGCCGAATTTGCGGGGAAAATGAAAAATTGGATTTTCGGCTGTGATATTTGCCAAGATGTTTGTCCGTGGAACAGGCGCGCAAAGGCGCATAACGAGCCGGCTTTCAGACCTTTGGCGGAATTGACGAAAATGGACAAAAAAAATTGGGAAGAACTTACGGAGGATGTTTTCGATAAGCTCTTCCCAAAATCAGCAGTAAAAAGAACAAAATTTGCCGGATTGAAACGTAATATTTCGTTTATCGCCGAAAAAGGCGAGCAGAAGGAGCTAAGCCACGATACTCGAATGAGCGAATGTTCGCCTTAAAACGTCAGAATGTGTTTTGAGGAATTTGGTCATTGCCCAACTACGCAATTCTTGAACTTCGTTGTTACTCAAAACGGCAATGCTTTTACGTAATTCTTTTTCAAAAAGGACTTTGTTAAAAGCTACTTTTTCAAGAATCATTTTTTGGTACTCAAGCATAGTCAGTGTGTTTAAAAAGTAAAAAATGTTTGTGTTGTATAGGTTAAAGTTTGTCAGGTTGAGTTGTTTTGTTTACTTTTGCCATTGTTTTTTACTCATCAGAAAAAGTAACACATGAACTCTTTACCGTACATACGACAAATTCTATTTTGGGTTGTGTTTTTAACAAACTTTAATATTGCTTTTTCTCAAAAAGCGAAAATACAATTCGGCAAAACAGACATTGCTCTGAATGAATATTTTGAAATAACGGTTTCGGTCGAAGAGGAGCGTGTTAAGAACTATGGTTCATTTCCCGAAATTGACGGTTTTATCAAAAAAGGCACTTCCTCCTCCACGGCGACAAGCATCATCAACGGAAATGTGAGCACCGTTCAAAGCGTTACGCAGCGATATCAACCTGCTAAGGAAGGCAAATATTCGCTCAATGCTTTTTCAATGACAATCAATAATCACAATCTCAAATCAGCGGGTACGAATATTCGGGTCGGACCTGCGCGGCAGAGCAATCATTCTGACCCATTTGCGGATATGTGGAGCAATTTTATGAATCGAGGTGAACAAAGAACCGAATTTATTGATGTCAAAGAAGATGCTTTTTTTGCCGTTACAAGCAATAAAAAGGAAGTTTTCGTCGGTGAAGGTTTTACTTTTACGATTGCTTTTTATGTCGCAGAATCTAATCGGGCGCAAATGAATTTCTACGAATTAGGCGCGCAATTGACAGAAATCCTCAAAAAAGTGAAACCTGTTAATGTTTGGGAAGAAAACTTCGGCATTGAAGAAATTGTCCCCGAAGAAACACTTATAAACGGTAAAAAATACAGCAAATACAGCATTTATCAAGGAAATTTATATCCGCTCGCCGCCGGTATTTTGACTTTTAAGCCCGCAGAACTCAAAATGATAAAGTACAAAGTGGCTAAAAATCCATCTTTTTTTGGACAAAATACACAGCAAGACTTTAAAATTTTTACCTCAAAAGAACAATCCGTGATGGTCAAAGATTTGCCGCCGCATCCGCTCAAAGGAAATCTTGCCGTCGGGCATTATCGTTTGAGCGAAAAAATTCAAAAGAATCGCGCGCAAACCGGAAACAGCATTGAATATGTTTTTCAAATTGAAGGCGAAGGAAATATTTCCGCTATCTCCGACCCGATTCTTGAAAAAAGTGATGAGTTGGATATTTATCCTCCGAACGTTTTTCAAACGGTCAGGAGAAACGGAACGGTCTTCGGCGCAAAAACGTATAAATATTTTCTCGTTCCGAACGAACCCGGAAAACATTTGCTCAACAAGCATTTTAAATGGATTTTTTTTAACACTGTTTCACAAAAATACGACACTCTTTTGCCGAAAACCGAGATAGAAGCAACAGGTGAAAGTATTGTGAGCAAAATGAATCAAGATGCGGAAATCATCGGATTTTATGCCGAAACAGATACTTTTGATAACACATTAGTTGAAATCGGTGCTTTTGACGGATTGAAGACAGTTATTTCGGCTTTTCTTGCCATTGTTCTTGCTTTCTGCGGTTTCCTTTTTTGGGCAATTCGCAAAAGGAAACATAATCGTTTTTAAATGTACCGGGGAGCTTTAGCTTGCGACTAAATGTACCGGGAGCTAAAGCTCGCGGTACACCCACGCTGCTCCTTACAAGCGACTTTTTTCAGACCGAAATGTTTCCAATTTTTTGGAAAAACGCTCCTTTTATAGCTAACTTTGCAAAAAAAAAAACATGAAAAAAATCTTATTGCTCGGTGCCGGAAAGTCATCGTCATATCTGATGCGTTACTTGCAAAAAGAGGGTGAAAAAAATCAGTGGATTTTGCGAATCGGCGACAAATTTCTCGAACATGCCCGTAAAGTCGTCGGAAATGCTCCGAATGTTGAAATTTTTGACTTTGATTTAGCCGATTCGCAACAAACGGAAGAGGAAGTGAAAGCGGCAGAGCTTGTCATTTCTTTGCTTCCCGCGCACCTGCATATAGAGGTTGCAAAAGCGGCTGTACGATTTAAAAAAAATATGGTAACAGCCTCTTATATTTCTGACAATATGGCAGCTCTTGATGAAAGTGCAAAATCCGCAGGCATTTGTATTTTGAATGAAATCGGCTTAGACCCCGGAATCGACCATCTTTCTGCACAAAAAATCATTGACAAATTAAAGGCTGAAGGAGCTGAAATTACAGGTTTTCTTTCCTTTTGCGGCGGTTTGGTGCACCCTGATTTTTGTGGTGAAAACCCTTGGAAATACAAATTCACTTGGAATCCGAGAAATGTCATTTTGGCAGGACAAGGTACGGCTAAATATCTTGAGAACGCAAAAATTAAGTATACGCCGTATCAGCGGCTCTTCAAAACGAAGACAACATTGCCTTTTTCGGGTTTTCCTTATGGATTTGAGGGGTATCCCAACCGCGATTCGCTCAAATATCGCAAGGCTTACGGCTTGGAAAATGTCCAAACGATGATGCGCGGAACTATTCGTGCAGAAGGATTCATGCGTTCATGGCAAATTTTGGTAGATTTGGGATTGACTGATGACAGTTTTATCTGCGAAAACACGAAAGGTCAAACTTATCGTGATTGGACGGCT
>JBPOJO010000546.1:0-3868 GCA_052033485.1 Bacteroidota bacterium
ATTTGTGTTAAAATTTGCTAATTTTAACTCTTTTTTGCATAATACTATACCGTTTACGAACACGGGGTTTTCCGCGTTTGCGGGCGTATTTTTATAGGCATTTGCGTCATATTCATCGAGACACCACTCCCAAACATTGCCGCTGAGATGATAAAAATCGAGTTGATTATTTTCGGCTTGCGTTTTTCGATTTTTATGCACGGGCGATACTCCGTCGTTTTGAATTGTATCGCCAATTTTTTTTACCATCTCGCCGAAAATTTTCGTTTTATCATCTGTTCCGGCAAAAATAAAATCGTCGTGATTGTTCTCCTTATCTTTCGATTTTCTGAAAAAACCGCCCCTTGCCGCATATTCCCATTCCGCTTCTGTCGGCAGTGAAAATTGATAATTTTTGTCGAGTTTATCGGCGCAAAACTCACTCAACCAACGACAATAATACATTGCGTCAAACCAAGAAACAAAAATAACCGGATACAAATCTCCGATTTGTTTCTCCTGCCGAACATTCCCAAATTCATCATTTTTCCATGAGAGTCCTCTTTCAACATAATATTTAAAACTACCGTCTTGTAATCGGCTATTAAAAGCAAAATTTTCGCGCACGGCATCGGAAATATAGCCCGATTCGCGAATAAAGTGCGCAAATTGTTCAAAAGTTACCGCATATTTTCCGAGATAAAAATCATCTACCCTGACTTTGTGCATAGGCGTTTCGCGCGAAAAATCGAAACTTCCATAATGCTTTAAAAAGTCATTTTCTTTTGGGTTTTTCTCATCGCGCCCCATCCAAAATTCGTCGCCCTCCACTTTTACCATATCGTCCATATCAAAATGATAATCGGAGTCAATGTCATACAAGGCTTCTGTCGGTTCGTAAAATTCGATACTGCAAGCGGGAAGTATCTTTTCTATCACTGACTTAACACGTTGGTATTCTTCAAGAATCTCTCGTTTTTTTTCCGCGCGTTCTTTATCTTTTCGACACTCATTCAATTCGCGGTATCTTTCGGGCAAATTGAGTTCGATTATTTTAAGTTGATTTTGCAAGGGTAAATAACGCAGGAAGGATAAGTCTGTTGTATCAAGTAAATTGATGAACAAAGCCCCCCTGTCACGTATGACCGATTCGACGACTTCATACGTTTTCATTTTTGCTTTCACAAATTCAAGCCAAGAACTGTGGCTTTTAGCATTATATTCTTCACGTTTAAATTCAAAATTGTCAATGATGATATCGAAAGTACTGAAAAAGGGTGCAACGTGCTTGTCGTAAAGTATTTCTTCTTTGTGGTATGCGAGAAACTCTTCAAAATCCAATGTTCCGATGTCTGTGCCGCCTGTCAAAAGGTAAAATTCAAAGGGAAGACGATGCCAAAAGAAAATTTTATTATTTTCTTGGCACAGAGCAGGAAAGCGAATCGGATTAGTAAAAATATCTTTTCTCGCTTGCGTCAAAACCGCTTTTTTGTCGTTGCTTTTATGAGCTTCTTTTGCTATACCTGTCAAAAAGTCGCGCTCCGCAGGTGTGTAGATGTCCCAAAAAAAGGATTTGAAAAATCTGTCTTTATTTTCTGTCAGCTTATTCAACAAAAATTCGTACGATGCGATGCCTTTATCCTTGTCCTTTTTTTGCAAATATACAGGAATACCATAGGCTTGTCCTTTTTCCAAGATTTCATACCAATCCGAACCGAAAAAAAACAGAAAAATGCTTAAAAACCAAGTATCGGGCGCACTTGCAAATTCTTGTAAAATGCGGGTTTCGGGCATATAAAAATTCTTCTCATCAGCCTTTTGGTCTTCGGAGGGCGCGTGAATGGTAATTTTCGGGTGCAAATTCTTGAGTTGCCGAGCGAATTCAGTCAAACAAAGCTGCCGATAAAATTCTGCTGTTTCTTTTTCAGTCCGGAATATTTCTGCGAGTGTTTTTTTATTTTTGTTCGTTTTTTCGGTATAAATGTCCTCCGTTTGAAGTCCCTCAAAAAGAGCTTTTGCCAAAAAATATTCCCTAAAAGCCTTGTGCATGAAGCCGAATTTCCTCACGCCTCGCCTGTGCAAAAAAGAACGGCGAATGAAATCAGGGTTGCCCGGAAACAAATTTTTTATCTTATCGCTCTCTGCTTCATTGCTCTTTTCGTAAAGCAAAATCATTGACAAACGAGTAGATTCTCGGAGCAAATCATCGGCATATTTTCCGGCTTTATTACTGTTCGGACACCTTATTTTGCCTTCCCTAATGGCAAATTCAAATGTAATGGCGTGCATAATTTCAACATCGTACCACATTTCGCTGTTGCAAAAGTACTTAATTTCGGATTTATCGGCTATATAAATTTCCTCCGAAAAGGGGAGCACGAAGGGTTTTCGCAGGAGATTGGTTGAATGCCGCATTTGGAGAATTTTCCGAAAAACTGCGACGATGTCTTTGCTGTATATTTTTTCCGCAGTCTGAATCAATGTTTCGCTTTTTTGCAAAACAAGAAAATCTAATAAGTAGTGTTTCTGTTCAAACTTGTCCCTTGTGCGAATCTTATCTTCAAAAAATTGCTGTCTGACCCCGAAAATGACGTATTTAAAACCTGCGGTAAGTTTTTCAAGATTAGAAAAAATATTGTCAGCTTCGGTAGATTGTTCATTTTGAATATTTTTGTCCGAATCTTCAAATATTTTGTCAAAATGCGCAAGCGTATATTCATCAACGGCATCAATAATTAAAACAGTATTGCCTTTATTCGGAACATCTGCGAGCTGCGAAATATTGCAAGTTTGCGGAATGTAAAAGACTTGTTTTTCGGGAAATTTTTTGAGTAAAGCCAAGAATAATTGAGCCAAAGCAAATGATTTTCCCGAACCGGAAGAGGCAATAAGCAAATGTCTGGAAGAACTATACTTCTCAATATCGGCTGTAATTTTATTCGAGTACGATTCGGGATTGAGTTTAGCTTCATAGATTTCATCGACGGGGCGGTCGCAAAATTTTTCTTCATGAGTCGATAGCGGTTCAAAAGCATGCGGCAGAAAATGTTTCAGGCGGCTGTCATAAAAATCGGTCAGATTGGCTTTATTGAAAGCATCTGTTTCCGACAATAGCTTTTCTTCAAAAAAGTAGAATTTTTTCTTTGTTTTAATGCAATCTTTTCCGAATACGGGATTAGGAAACTCCGACAAAAAGAGGATTTTCTTTTCGTCTTTTGTTAAATCTGCTACGGGTTTATTGTTCAAAGCGGTGATTTCTTCCTTGACTTGGCGGTAGGTTAATTTTTTTTCCTTTACCCAAACGGCATACAATTCCTCGTCAGCGTCAGACATTTGCGCTGCGCGACAGGCTTCCGCAAAAGCAAACTTGTAAGATGTATCAAGCGAGGTAAAAAAATTGGAAGAAAAATACTTGTTCAGACACGAATAGAACTTTTTCGTAAAAGTAAGCGCAATTTCATCGGTTGTATTCGCATCGGTACAAACAATGAAAGGAATAATATTATAAACTTTCTCCGCAAGCCCCTGCGAATTGCAACTATTGAGGACAAGCAACTCGGGCTTGTTACAGGCAAGTTCGAACAAAGTGCGAAAGTTGTCGGGAGAGCATAATTCCGCTTTCCGCTTATCATCACTGTAAATGTAAAATCCGTTTTTGTGCCCGTGAGCCGATATATGTACAATGTCATAAGTTACCGGATTTGTCGGTTGCGACACTATGGGGAATTTCGACAAGAAATCATCTTTGCACGGGTGGTCTAAAATTTTTTCATCAGGCAAACGAAAAGAGGATTGAAATTTTAAAATTTCAGTATGTTCTGCGCTTATCAGCTTCAAGTTTTTTTTACCCGGCGGATTAGAAGCGACCAAAAGAATATTTTTCATACGG
>JBPOJO010000707.1:0-10640 GCA_052033485.1 Bacteroidota bacterium
TTCTCACGCTGAAGCTCGCGGTACACTTCGCAAGCTGAAGCTCGCGGCACATTTCGCAAGCTGAAGCTCGCGGTACACTTCGCAAGCTAAAGCTCGCGGTACATTTCGCAAGCTAAAGCTCGCGGTACATTTCGCAAGCTAAAGCTCGCGGTACATTTCGCAAGCTAAAGCGCGCGGTACATTTCGCAAGCTAAAGCTCGCGGTGCACTTCGCAAGCTAAAGCTCGCGGTACAATTTCGCAAGCTTTAGCTCGCGGTACATTTCGCAAGCTAAAGCGCGCGGTACATTTCGCAAGCTAAAGCTCGCGGTACATTCATGCGCAAACCGGCTAAATAATTGCGGTTTAATAAACAATTTCCGCGCCGATTTGTCCGCGAAAAGCTGCTTGCGGCAAAACGGGAGAATAAATTCCGCCGTCAAAAATACCGGTATGTTCTTTATTGCCGAGCATATTTTGCGAAACAGCAAAAATGCGAATATTTTTTGTAACCATGCCCGACAAAGAGGCATTGATAAAGTGATGCCCTTCCACTTTTCCGCCTGCTCGCGCTGCCGCAATCGGTGTAATACTCGGAAAATATTGCCAATTCAGCGTAAAATTCAATATGCCGAATACTTTTTGAAAATCCGCGCCCGCATAAAATTTATGCTCGGAAATGCGCGGCACCCATGTTTCTGCACGGTCAGCTCCGTACAGAAAAGTAGCTTTGGTATAGACGTAATTACCGGAAACACTTATTTTTTTATTGATTTGATATTTTGTGCGAAGCATCAATCCGATAACATTTTGCTCACCGATATTTTCGTTCCGCAAGCCGGAAGTTTCTTTGCCGGCATAAGGATTAAAAACGGCTTGCGTGTAGGTACGCCGCTCAATCAAGTCCGTTGCCGTACTTTTAAAAAAATCAGCACTGACAAAAATGTCATTATGTTGATAAGAAACTTCAAAATCATACGTGCCGATTTTTTGATTGTTTAACAAAAAATTTTGCTTGCTGTTTGGCAACATGATAGTACTCACATTGCCGAATTGTTCGTAAAGGTAAAAAAATGAGGGAGCTTGAAAGGCGTAGGCATACATAGCTTTCATTGTAAATTTTTGTATCGGTTTGATAACCAATGCAATACGCGGAATAAAAGCCTCGTCAAATATTTTTGAAACTTCGTAACGCGCCCCCGCAGTGAGGTGGATTTTTTTTGAAAAATTCACACGGATTTGCGAAAAAATACCTAATTTTTGTTCATTCAACTGCAAGGTGTCCGAAATTTTTTTCTTCACATCGCCCGTGAATTTAAGCGGTTGACCGTATATGTGGTCATTCGCATACGCGGGAATGATGTTGGCATAGTCGTATTGTACGCCCGCGACGAAGTCAATTTTATCAAAAAAACTTTGATTATAGGTAGAAAGTGCGCGAAAACTCTTGTCTTGTCCCGTCATGTATTGCCGAAAAATAGGGGTAGTCGCATTGTTCAAAGCCGTAAAACGGGCAAAATGAGTATCCTCGTGCTGTTTATGCACGTTGTAACTGAGGTCGACTTGAAATGCACTTCCGTTGAGAAATCGCTTGCCGTAATTTGCCCAATAAACATCGTGATGAAGCTTCCAAACGACATCACTTGCATAGACATACAATTTCGGATTTAATCCCCACGAATTTCCCTCGTTAAAATGTTGCCGTAAAAAGCCAAATCGGAAATTTTTAATAAAAACTTCTGCAAAAATAAAATAATTTTTAATTTTTTGTTCAATTTTATTGTTCTGGGTGTTGGGATATTGCGCGGCTAAAGCGTAATTCCCTGACGCATCGGGGCTAAAACCGTTGGAGGAATATGACCTGCCGAAAACATTGATTTTTAAGTTTTTAGTCAGATAACTTTTCATTCCTGCCGCAATGTCATGCGAAGAAAAAGTGCCGTATTGGTAGCGCAAATTGCTTTTCCTGTCCCGAATTTCAGTTTCGTCTTCGGTTATGATGTTGATAACGCAGGAAAAAGCGTCGCTGCCGTAAGTTATTGAAGCCGCTCCGTAGACAATTTCGATTCTTTTGGCAAGGGCAAGCGGAATTGAATTGCCGACGGAAAGGAGCGTGCCGCTGATGGGATTTAACTTTCTGCCGTTTATCAAAACTAAAAAACGGTCGTTGCCGTTGATGCCCCGAATGGTGTAATATTCGCCGTAAGCACGCGCGTTGTCGGTCATATCAACGCCCGGCAAGATTCTCAAAAGGTCAGATAAGTCATTGAAATTTAAGGATTTAATTTGTTCCGCCGTGATGACAGTCGTAACTGCGGGTACATCGGAGAGCAATTCTTCCGTTTGCGAGACGGAAATAACTTTTTGCTCTTCAACTTTTTCAAATTTTTCTAAAATGTCATTGACATTTGAGCGAAAAATTGTGTCGGAAATCTGCGCAAAACCCTGTTGAAAAAAAAAGAACAGTAAAAATGATGCAGTAAAAATGGTACGCATGGTTGTTTTTTTAGGTTAATAAATACAAATATGATTAATGAAAATATCAAAAAATAAAGGACTGAATAATGTGCAAGAGACTAACAATTTTGTTTGAAAACAAATTGTTAGACCGAAAAGTTAAATAATTTGTCGAAAAAAAAAACTGTTTAATCACTAAGTGCAACAATTCACTGCGATTTTAGAATATTTTTTTTTCAGCTCTTTCGTTAAGTTGTTTTTAACAGGCAACACAAGCACAAAAGCGAATAATTAACGTTCCTATAATTAGATTTTTCCATTTTGGCATCCGCTTTAAATCACAAAAAAAACTTTGTCTTGTATTTTCACAGCTTCACTTTTTAGCAAGCGCAATTCATCGAATTAGGCTTGTCTGCACGTTACTCTTGCCCTAAAATTGCCGTTAATACAACAGAAACCAAATAATCTGACGACTATGACTGCGATTTACAAAATGGGAATAAGCATGGCAAACATGAAAAATTTTACGGGTACGGGCGCGATTTATTTCCCTTATCTTGCCCAAAAATCATCGGCAGCAACTGCCAAAGTTGCGCAATCGATAACGGACAATACGGTGCATTTTTCAAATGAACCGAGTTATTTGCTTGCTTTTTTTGCGGGGCTTAATTCGGCTGTTCTTGCAAGCATTTTATGGGCGGAAATGAATCATTTTGTGGAAATCAGACAAGCCGTTTTTGCGGTGAGCGTCGGTTGTTTGACGGGACTTTTTGTTCGTTGGTTCGGCAGAGGCAAAAGTAAAGATTTTGGTTGGTTGGCGGTTATATTTTCTCTGTTCAGTTGCTTTTTGGGCAGTGCTTTAAACGTCATTTCCTTTTTGTCCTTGAGTGCGGATATGGGCTATGCCGAAATTTTGATAACGATGAATCCGGAATTTATCGGTGCGATTATGGCTGAAAATTTTGCCTATCCCGATATTTTTGCATACTTTATCATGAGTTTGACGGCGTATAAAATTGCATTCAAACCTACGGAAAACGATACACTTTTCAGAAAATTTCAAAATAAAATGGCTTTGCCGCAAAAAGATGCCGTTTTTAACTTTTGACATAAGAAATTAAAAAAAAGCCCTTCATTACACGTGAAGGGCTTTTTTTTCATGCAATCACCGCCGGCACTTGTTTCTTCACAAACGACTGTTTAAAAGCCCTTTTGCAATTTCCGAATAAATTATTTTCAAAGAAAAAATTTTTTTATTACATTTTGGCAAAATTTTTTCAGTTTTATATTCAATATACACATTTTGATTTTTTTCTAAACTCAAAAAAAATGCCTGTCAAACTTACCACACATTTTTTACTTTTTTTTCTGTCTTTTTTTTGCGGGAAAATTTCTTATGCACAAATTCAAATCAGCGATTCGTTGAAAAAAATTTACAGGCAAAAGACGATTACATCAGTCGAAAAAGTTCGCACCGGCAATCGTTTAGCCGCGTTGCTTGTTGCCTCCGAATCGGATACAGCTTTTATGATAGCCTCCGAAACGGCTCTTTTGGCGGAAAAAAATGCGATGCAAAAAGAATCGGGCGATGCCAATCGAATACTCGGCATTATTTTTCGGGTCAAAAGTGATTTATCCTCTTCACTAAAGCATTTTATTATCGCCGAAAAAATTTACAACATGACGGGTGATTCGCTCTCGGCAGCAAAAAATAATTTGCAAATCGGAACGCATTACAAAATCATGCGAGACTACGAAAAAGCACAATTTTTTTATGCAAGAGCAAGATTTACCATTGAAAACAGGCAAGAAGATTTCAAATCTGACGAAGAATTGTACACCTCTTATATCGAACTCAATCGCAACGAAGCCGAGCTGTCGGTTTTAAAAAACAATATTGCTGCCGCAGAAAAGTATATACAAAAAAATATAGATTTAGATAAAAATTTAGGCAAAACACAAAATGCAGCGCAGTATTTATTCAGCCTTGCCGTCCTTTTGGAAAAGAAAAATTTGTTGCCCGAAGCGTATAAAAAATATCAAAAAGCATTAGAAGAAAAATTGAAAAGTGATAATGCAAGTTCGCTCACACTCTATTATGTGTACTTGGGCGGAATTGCCTCAAAATTGAACAAAACTTTGGAAGCCGAGAAAAATCTTTTCAAAGGACTTGCGGAAGCCGAAAAAGCAAATGCCGTTTCAATGATTGCTTTTGCCCATACGCGCCTTTCGGAGCATTATGAACGCGAAAAAGATTTTGCCCTTGCGATGCGGCACCACAAAATTTCTTCGCGAATCAAAGACAGCGTTTTTAACAAAGAAAGTGCGGATAATTTGGCAAAAATTCAATCGAAATTTGAGCTTGATAAAAAACAAGCCGAAATTGACCTCTTGGAAAAAGATAAAAAAATCGGAACGTTGGTGCAGTCGGGTTTGGGCATAATCATCATTTTCGGCTTGCTGCTTTTTTCTCTGAGTGTATTTTTTGCGTACAAAAATTCGAAAAAAAACAAGCTCTTGCAGTTTCAAAACGTCGAAATAACGCAAAAAAACGCAATTCTCGAACAACAACAAGAGGAAATCAGAACGCAACACGAAAGCGTTAAATCGCTCAATGAAGAACTGAATGACCGAAAAATTATTTTGGAAGAAAAAAATACGGAATTGCAAAAAGCGTTTCGGAATGTGGAAGAAAAAAATTATCAAATTGTGAGCAGCATTCGTTATGCGCAACAAATTCAGGTTGCCGCTCTGCCGTTTATGAGCCGAATTCAAAAATCTTTGCCTGACAGTTTTGTTTTTTACAAGCCGAAAGACATTGTTTCGGGCGATTTTTATTGGTTTACCGCCAAAAAAGACAAAATTTATCTCGCCGCAGCCGATTGCACGGGACACGGCGTTCCGGGGGCGTTTATGTCATTAATCGGCATGAATTTTTTGGCATACCTTGTCAATGAAAGAGGTATTGAAGAGCCGAATAAAATTTTGGAAGGTTTGGATTTGGCGGTTAAAATGGCTCTCAAACAGGAAGAAAGGCAAAATTCGGACGGCATTGCCATCGGATTGTTGTGTTTTGACCGTGCGCAGATGCGTTTGTTTTATTCGGGGGCAAACAACACACTTTTTTACGCCGTTGATAATGAATTGTATGCCGTCAAAGGCGACAAATTCAGCGTAGGCGGTTATCGCAAAGCGCGTCCGGAAGGAAAAAGATTTGTGTTGCAAGAAGTCCCTTTGCAAAAAAATACGATTGTTTACCTTGTTACGGACGGATTTCAAGACCAAATCGGCGGCGGAGCACACAAAAGATTTACTTCAACAAATCTAAAAATGCTCTTGCTCGATGCAGCAGAGAAAAATTTCGACGAACAAAAAGAATTTTTGGAAAATACATTTTTGAATTGGCAGGGAAATGAGCCGCAAACCGATGATGCATTGATTTTCGGCTCAAAAATACCTTTTTAGTTTCAGAATCAAGTCAGAAGCCGCCTCTTTGTGCCTTTCCGGAAGGCATTTACGCCCAAACCTGACTTCAACTCATTCGCATCGGAACGTAATTACACGCGGAACAGTGTATTTTGCACGAAATTTCGCGAAGTAATTTTCCGTAAAAATGCGTCGCGGAAAGAATTTCTGCATTGCCGAGCAAAATCAACTGCTTTTTGGCGCGACTCAAGGCGACATTCAATTTTTTATCCACCGTCATTTCCTCGTTGAGTGATTGAATGTTGACCGCCGATTTTTTTGAGTTCACCGCTGTCGAAAGAATGATAATGTCCCGTTCGCTGCCCTGAAAACGCTCAACCGTATCAACCGTAACTTTTTTGCGTAAAGTATTGTCTAATAAGGAAGTAATTTCCGCAATTTGGGCGCGAAAGGGCGTGATAACCCCGACCGAACTCTCCGTAAATTCATCGCCTAAAGCCTCCCGAAGCATTAAGAGCAGTTGCAAAACAGTTCTTGCTTCACTTTTATTCACTTTTACCAAATTTTCGTTCTCACATTCGATAAAAATCAGGCGATTATTTGCCAAAAATTCGGGCGTTTGCGCCCCGAAAACAGATTTTTTTTCCCGCTGCCACAGCCCCGCAGGATAAAGTTTGCCGTCGTAAAAATGTTTGTTGATGAAATTTGCAATCTCTTCATGCGTCCGATATTGGTCGGAAAGCATCTCATAAGCATGCGTCCATTGATTTTTTTGCGCATTGCGCAGCAAACGTTCAAAAAGCGATTGCGAAAAGCTTAAAATTCCGATATTTTTCAAATTTTCGTCCCGCACCCGGCACAAATTTTCATTTTGAGCCACTACCGCAGGCAATTGTTTTTCGTCCCCTATCAAAATAAATCGGTCGAAAAAAGGCAAAATACCGCAGAGATGCGGCTCAAGCAACTGCGATGCTTCGTCAATAATAACCGTGTTTTTTTGCTTAATCATGCCGGCAAAATTCGGAAAAGAGCTGACAGTACCGACAAAAAAGCGGCATTGCGCAAATTTTTGTTGCGCTTCTTTCGGCGATTTTGAGGCACGCAAACCGTATTGCGCCCATTTTTTATCGGGGCTGTTGCCGAGTCGGATAAAATTATCACCGCAAACTTCTTTGATTTTTTCACAAATTTCATCGGTTGCGCGATTCGTAAAAGCAAGCAACACAACGGTTTC
Organism: Bacteroidota bacterium; assembly: GCA_052033485.1. GTDB lineage: Bacteria > Bacteroidota > Bacteroidia > Cytophagales > Bernardetiaceae > JBPOJO01. The sequence continues at coordinate 7,095 of JBPOJO010000707.1, forward strand.
ATTGGTTTCGTGAAAAAGAAAATGTGCCATGTTTTTAAGCATTTTTGAGGTTTTGCCTGTGCCGGGCGGTCCTTGCAAAACGGCATAATCTTTTGCGGCAAGGGCTTTTGACAAAACATAATTTTGTTTTTCATTTAAACCTTTGCCCGTGTAATCCAAGCGAAAATTTTCATCAAAACGAGGAGCTTTTTTTCCGAAAAATATATCTGCTTTTTCGGGCGAAATATTCATAATTTGCCACAAGGCTTGTAACTGCGTTTCGTAATTTTTTTCCTGAAAAGCGGGTTCAATAGCCCAAAATCGCTCTTCTCCTTTTTCATTTTCAAGACTAAAAAAATTTTCATTGACCGATTTATGCCAAAGCAAAACTGTTAAATTCTTCGCATCAACTTCCGTCAGCGTCCCTTTGAGGATTTGCTGCCCGAAAACACTCAGTTTATCGGCTGTATAAGGGTATAAAATAAGCATATCGGCTTGCCGAAATGAGGAAATATCCTCGTTTGTTCGGCGAAATTGCGCGGTCGAAGTTTTTTTGTCAAAAGCAATCAAAACTAAGCCGTCAATCAGGGCAAAATTTTCATTTTTTTCTTCTCTCGTAGCGTTCCACCAGGCGGAATAGCCGCCGTTCGTTTCCCCCGGTTCAATATTGCCGATACGCGCGGCAAAAATTTCGCGAAAAATAAAGCCCGAAAATTCGTAAAAATAGGCTTTGAGCAAAGCATCTGCCCCCGAAAGTATTTTTTTCAGGTCTTCAAAAGCGTTCTCCTGCCCGTAAGAAAGCCCTTTTTTGACCATGTCGGAGCCGTCCGAAATTAATTTATCAAAAATTTCAAAATTTCTGTCTGCAATTTCTTTTTCAAAAAACAAAATTTGATTTCGCAAAAGAGCTAAATTTTTCCGTTCTACGCTCAATTTTCCCGAATCCACCAAACAATCTTTTTCCCGTCGCGAATACAAAACAGAACTTGTCCCGCGCCGTCCCGCGTATTGACGCGAAAGCAGCAAATCATAACAAGCAACTTGCACTTTGTGTTGTTCAAATTTAAAATCATAAGGATAATTGCTCATTTTCGTACTTTTCAACTCAATAATATCCTTGCGTTCGCGGTCATCCGTCGGCTCATTCAGCAAATCAAGTCGCCCCTGCAAACCGTGCAATTCCGAAATAAAAGTCGGCTCTGTGGTCAAATTTCCTTTAATATTTTTTAAGACAGTTTTAATTTTTTCAAATTCGGGAAAGACAAATTTTTTAATTTGCTCAATATCAGGCGATAAGCGCGTAATATCTTCCGTATTATCTTCTAATGCCAAAGCAAAAGCTTCCTCAAAAAGCAAATCGGGATTTGAAACAAGATTGTCCAAAAAACTGTTCGCAATATTTCCCGTGAGCGTATGCGAGTTGCCCATAAAAGGGAGATACCGCGCTAAAACCGCTCCGCTGCCCGAATATGTGTTTTCATCATAAAAACAACGCGAAATTTTTGTCGCATCATAGAGGTGGTCAGGCGACAAAATCAAATGCGTATTTTCTGTCGAAGCAAAAAAATCCTCGTCAATTCTTTCAATTTGTGAAATCAAAAAATCATCTCCTTTTTTGAGCAAAACACTCTCGCTCGCCAAGTTGTAACGATTTTTAACTTTTCCGTCAAGATAGGTTATTTCATCTTTGAGGGCAATTTTTATCGGTTTCCCGCCTTGCGTATTGCACAAAATAACCCTATTGCCGGCACCGAATTCGTCGAGAACAAGGGGTTCAACTTCGGCGATAAAAACCGCAAAAAGTCGTCCGATTCTTTTTTCCGAATTTTTCGTTTGCAACACCGGAATTGGAAAATCAGCATAAAAATTTGAAATCTCGGACGGTACAGGCTGCGATGAAAAATATGAAATTATCTCGGCAGTCAGCCGCAAACAAAACGCAAAATGATGCTCGGTAGGGTTAAAATCCGGATTCAACAAAATTCTTTGTGCAAATTTTTGCATCGCATAAATACGTTTTTCAAGTTCCTCATCAATATTTTGCGACTGAACCACAAAGTTAATTTTCGCTTGATAAGACAAAAAAACTTGCTGTTCCGCATCTGCTATTTGATTGATAATGCTCAATAAAACACGGTTTAATTTACGAATATTATTTCGATTGCCGATTGTCGACTCTTGTAGGATTTGAGTCAGGCAATCGAAGCTGAATTTTGCGTCAATTTCGTTCAGAATAATTTTCATCGTTTTTTTTGACAAAAATATTTTATTTTGCGCAATTTTCAAAAAAAAATGCTTCAACAAGACAAATATTCTTTGGCGGTACTCGGTTTTTGACCTGCGTTATTATTTTTTTTTAAACCTATCGAAAAAAATCTCACCGCCTTTATTTGTGTCTTTTTCGCCGATGTTTGTCTTGTGAAGACAAAAACAAGGGCAACGGAACATAATACGGCATAAAACAACATTTTTTTGAGAAATATTATTGCTGATTGGTATTCGACCTGCGTTTTTGTTTTTTTAAAACTTATCAGAAAAAATTACATTTTTTACCTATATACAACTGATGTTTAAAAATTAACATAAATACACTTTATTTTCAAAAATTATGATTTTTATGCAATGTTAAAGGCATCTAATTATTTGCGATGCAAAATTTTAAGGGCAAAAAGCAAGTTTTTTAGGGCAATATCATTATTTTCTTAACAAGTATAACATCAGGCGGTAAAAATAAAAAAACAATACGAAATTTATTTTGTTATTTGCTTTGAATGGTATTGTGAATAGTATTGCGCAAAAATCGGAAGCAAGCGTAGAAAAAAACTGTCATAATTACGTTCTAACATCTACTTTTTTCGTAAGAGTGTAAAATGTTTGTTGTTAAGGCTTTATGCAACAAAAATGATAAAAAATATTTTAAGACTTTATTACCGCCCAAGGTTTTCACCCTTTTGGATTTCGGGCATTTATTTGATTGTCGGCTTGTGTTGGATATATTTCAGCGACGAATTTATATTTGCTGATTTGACCAATCAAACAAAAGACGACATCAAAACGCTTGCCGAATGGAAGGGTTATGCCTTTGTTTTGGTGAGTTCGATTTTGATGTTGTTGAGTTTTTTTTTCCCGGTTAAAAAACTCTTGGCTGCCAAAAAAGATTTTGAAGAACTTTTTGAAAAAAATCCGCAAGCTATGTGGATTTATGACACCGAAACGCTCCGTTTTGTGAATATTAATCAAGCAGCTATTGTTGAATTAGGCTATACAAAAAACGAATTTTTTAACATGAGTATTGCTGACATCAGGCATGAAAATGAAAAAGACAGGTCATTAATTGAGTTAAAAAAACAACACGAAAACGAAGACGGTTTTGTCGACAGCGGCGATTATCTGTTGCGAAAAAAAAACGGTGAGTTTTTTTATGCCAATATTTCCTCTTTCGTTACTATCTACAAACAAAAAAAATGCGGAATTGTCAAAGCGCAAAACGTACAAATGCTCTCCGAACTGCGTGTTGCACAAACAAATATGCTCAATGCCATCAATAATTCTGCCCTCGTTACAATA
>JBPOJO010000303.1:0-4149 GCA_052033485.1 Bacteroidota bacterium
GCAAGGTCTTCAGTGCGAGTCATGCGATTCGTGTTTGTTTCGTATTCATAACGCAAATCATCAAGTAAAGTTCCCGCTTCGTCGTATTTTTAGAATTACTTGAAAATGCTGCAGCCTGTATTTATTAAGTCTTTAAAAAACTTAGCATGTTCAGCAGGAGGGTGGTTACAAAGATGGAACACATATTGTAATTCACCGCAAAATTTAGCAGGAAGAAAACAACTTTCTTCGTCAACTGTAGTTTTATTTTTATTTAGCGTAATTTTTTTTACATCCACATCCAAGCCTTCATCACTATTATATGTCCAACTACCTTTAATTCCATACAACGTATTTTGTTTTCTTGAATAAGCACAAAGCGGAGGCATATCATCAGAAAAAACTAACTCAACAGATTTTTCGTTTACCTTAAAAATCAATGCAAGAGTCTTTGTCCGTGATGCCCCATCCTTTTGAAAAACAATTACTATGTAAGGGTGGTCATATATGAATAAATGACCTGAAGTCATTTTATCTAAATCAGTTAACAATAAAGTTCCGGGTTCTAAGAAAACGAGTTCTTGAGAATAAAATTTTCGTTCATAAATTTTTTTCTTTCCTGAATGAACGGAAAAATCTAACATTCTTTTTTCATCACTACTTTCACATTTAACTCTCAAAACAATACTGTCTTTCAAAACAAACTTTTTATGTTCGAAAGGAGGTTCAAAGTCAACTATCGGAACAAGAGGTAGTCCCTCTTGCGCTGCCAAGGTACCGATAAAGTTTATCAGGAAGAAAATGACAAGGGAAAAAAACTTTTTCATAATTGTGTTACTTCGTTTTAGGTGAAGGTGATGAAATTTGTTGAATGGATTTTTGGTAAGTGGGGAAAATTCCGCTTTCTGTTTGAAAGGCACCCGTATTGCTTCGAGTGTTACTGATTTCAACACTTTTAATTTCTTCTAAGGCGTTTATATACTACAATAATAAGAAGATACCGTTCAATCAAGACTGCAAAATTACATACTCAAAAACAATTGACAAAAATAATAAAAGGGTAATTAAAAAGTTTTTGGGAAAAATTCTTAAAGCTGACTATATTTTTGACAAAAGCGAAATAATTTTTATCAAATATGAAAATGAGAAAGTGATTAAAAGAAGAGTTATATTGCGAAAATAGTGTTTAAATACAAAACAATAACGGTCTTACCCTGCGGGGCTGACCGTTATTTTTTTTTAAATTTGCCGTTTACTCCTTCACAAATTTTGCGGAAACATTCGCCTCATTGCTCCGAATGTCAAGAATATAAAAACCTTGCGCTAAATCTGCCGTTTTTATGGAAAAACTTTTGCCTGAAAAATCTCCGCTCATAACGGTTTTCCCTGTCGCATCAACAATGCTAAAAACTGCATTTTGCCTCTTTGAAAGTGAAACTGTCAGCACGTCCGCAGTCGGATTAGGAAAAAGTTGAACAGTTAAGACTAATTCTTTTTCACGTTCCGCACTCGGTTTCACCTGCAATCTGAAACGCTGATTGTCCGTTCCTTTTTCCGCTTCAAAAACATATTTAGATTGTTTCAAATCGTGAATAATGCCGTTTTTGAGGTCATGCAAAAATATTTGAACATTTTTCATTCCGTCAATATGCGAAATGCCGATGTCGTGTTTACCCGCATTGGGTGCAACAAATCCGAGCGGCACAAATTCCTCTTCATACAATTCACGCAAACCGTTAATTGCCAATGCTTTATCCTCCGCAAGAGAATAAATATTCGGATACGGAGCTGAATTGAATTGCACCTTTTCCGCATCGCGATTGTCCTCAATTTTTTCCGAATTTCCGCCGGAAAAATAAAGTGAAGTTTCGTCCGAACGATTTTCATTTGAAAGCGACAAACGAATTAAATCAAAATATTTCTCTTCTCTGAAATATTTTGTGTTCGTGTACGCAGTCAAACGCACGGAATTGTCCATTGTCATGTTGCCGTTTGCCGTAGCACGAACCAAAAATCCCTGCATCGCGGCAATGTTATTGTCCGCGCCGTTTGTCCCGCTGCCCGGCACGTGTGCTACATAATACGCCCATGTACCCGAATAAGTGCCCGTTGCCACGCGCCTGCATACCGTTGCGGTCAAAATCGCGCTGTTCATATCGAACACCAAATCCCAATTTATCGGCGCAGGATAGGGATTGCCTACAAGATTGTAGCCCGAATTGACTGCGGCAGGATTCGTGCGCGTAACGGCACGATTGACCGTTCCGTTGTTCAAAACGCCGGTAATGTCCACCGTTGTGTTGCCGGCAATATTGACGCAAAATCCTTGCATCGGCGACAAAACAGTTCCCGATGCGGCTGAACGCCAAGCCGTTTCAAACTTGTCATAACTTTGCCCCACACAAGCCGCATCAGTGCCCGTATTGACCAAACTTTCATCATAATAATAAAAATTCGGAAAAGGAGCGGAAGAATAAGGCGCGGGATAGAGCCAACAGTTGAATTTATAAGCAGGGTTAAAAACCAAGCTCATATCATCGCCGAAGGCAGACGAAACTGTCCCCGAAGCGGTCGGATTGGAAAAATAGGTATAGCCCAAACCGACCGGACGAGGCGCGTAAGGCGTAACATGACGTTGCACCGTTGCGTCGCCGATAACGACGTTTGTGCCGTTATTGACAAGCATTGCCGTTTGAAGTGCGCTCGAAAGCAAGGAGAGATTGCCGTTTGAAATCAAATTTCCGCTTTCTAATTTCAACAGTGCTTTGACCCTGCCCGGATTGAGCATCGCAACATCATTCGCACATTTGTCAATCGTAAGATGATAAAAAAGGTTATTTCCGCTCATATTTTGAGCATTGGCTCCCGAAAAAATAACCGTAGAATTATCCGCAGCATTGAAACTGCCGTTATTTGTCCAATCTCCGTACAATTCAACCGTCCCCGTTCCGCTGACGTTCAAACTTGCACCGACCGCAATGCTAAGGTTGCGGCATGTTAAATGATTATTGACCGTTAAAGTTGTGCCGGCAGGAATAGTCAAATTTTGGCAAAAAGCATCTGCACCCGTTACGGAAAGCGAAACAGATGCGGGCAATGTAACGTTATCGGCATTTGAAGGCAAAACGGCTCCCGTCCAATTCGCCGCCGTGTTCCATTCGCCTGCCGCGCCGCCTGTCCAAGAGATGCTGTTCGGCGAAAGAGAGGGCGTTGTGCAGCCGCCTACAATGCCGATGGCAAACTCTGAAAATGTCGGTAAAGTTCTTCTTTCGGCATAGCTGATGTCCACAGGTCCCGAAAAATAGCGAATCCGTCCCCAACCGCTTGCAGGCGGCAAAGTGCCGCCGCCCGTGTTCCAGTCCGCGCAACTGACGGAGCCGGAATTTCTTTTCAAAACACCGTAAAAATTATCCGTGAGTGCCGGCGTATTGTAGCCGAAAGTATAAAGTCGAATGTCGTAGTCGGCAGTGTAAACATTGCTGTTCGGCGTTATGTCCCACGAACCTTCGGGGTGCACCTGCACATAAGCGAGTCCGCCGTCCGCCGCCGTTACACTTCCGGAGCAGTCGCTAATAGGGTGATTGTAAAAAGCATCGAGGTAGGTGATGCCGGACATTGCCCTGAAAATCACCGTTGCGCGCCTGTGATTCGGTGTCGGAACGCCGGCAAGGGCAAAAGAAGTTTCATTTTGGTAGCCTACCGGAAAATCATACGAATTATTTGCCGTTACGTAGCGGCGCATTTTGCCGGAAACGTAACCGAATGCAGCAGAAAATCCGGTCGTGTTGTGCAAAACTGCCGCCGGTGCTGTGTTTGTAACAATGACAAAACTTGCGCCGCTGACATCGGTTCGGAATTTTCCGCGCTCCAAGTTCAAAATATTGTTCACCGTGAGTTGTGAGCGCAAATAAACAACATCTTCGCGGTAGAGGCGAAAATTTTTCAAAACTGCCGCTCCGCCGACGGCTGCTGACATTCTTAATTCGGGGGCTAAAATGCTGATTCCGGTAACGCCTTGCGATTGAATGATATTTGTCGTAACACCGGGTGAAACAGGTGCGGGCAATTTTCCGTAAATTTCTAATTCCGCATTCGCATCGCCCTGTATAAAATTAGAGCCGGTGTATTTGATTGTGCCGCGCAACTGCAATTTTTTTCCGTTGATAGCCA
>JBPOJO010000598.1:0-14613 GCA_052033485.1 Bacteroidota bacterium
CGAAAGGGTGCAGCCAATAAACGGGAGCTAAAAGCGTGATAATCAGTGTATAAACGCTGATAAAGGCAATTTGAAGATACAAAACGGGTATCCGAATTTTTTTCGTAAAAAGTCCGAAAGCAAGTAAAATATCCGCCGCGCTGCCCGCAATGATGAAAAAATCAATCAACCAACCGCTCGCGCCGATTTCTCGCATCATCGCCTCACTTTGTTGATAGGAGTAAAGCGAACTCACGCCCGACCAAAACCAAACCGTAAAAATTGCGGCTAAAGCTGCCGTCTGAAAAAAATAATGGCTTGCTTTGAGCACTTCGGGGCGTATTTTTTCACTCGTTTTATCTCCCGTTGAAGGATAATCCTCCGCACGAATTGCCGTCAGCATTGTAAACATTTGCTTATTAAAAATTCCGAATGAAAAATTTGGTAACAAGCTGAAAATAAAACGAATAAGAAATGTCGGCACGGCAATAAAGCGCGCCTTTTTTCCTTTTATCGCCGTAAAAATTGTCGACATTTTTTCTGCGTCTGCAACAGCAAAAATTTTTTGAGGACTTAATTCAAAGTTTTCTATCGTCGTTTCAAGCACACGACAAAGTGCCGAAATGTGTATGAAAGGCGGACAACTATCCCCTCCGAGCAATGGAATTAGCGGAAGTTGTGAAATTTCGGCAAAAAAACAGGTGCTCAAACCGCCGCGCCCGATGACAATGCCCGGATAAATGATTTTTGCATCTGAATCGGCAAGCAAAAAATCATCTGCAGCTTTTTTACTTGCCAAAAATGGAACAGCGAGGTTTTCTCTTTCCGCGCCTACGGCTGAAATGTGAATAATTTTGATGCCCTTTTTTCGGCATTCAGCAAACATTTCCGTCGGTGTTTTAGTTTGCACCTGCGCAAAATCCCCTTCCACAATTCCGACGGCATTTATCAGCAAATCAATGTCTTTGAGTACATTTTCCCAATCGTTTACTGTCGAAAAATCAATTTTTCGCCAATCCTCACAGATTTCGGGCTTATTTCGGCTTCCGATAAAAACCCTGTGTTTTCCCGATAAAGTGTGTGCAAATGCTTGTCCGATAAAGCCCGTGCCGCCGCAAATTAATATTTTCATTAAGGAAAATTTTTGAAAACCATCAAATAATATATATACATCGAACCGACAAAAGAAGGCACGCCGAGCCAAAACCAAACGCGCATTTGTCCGTGAAATTCCTCCGTTATTTCGCCGCTTTGGGTCAATATTTTATCGAGCCGAACTTGTATAAACGCCGCTTTTACCCACAACACAAAAACCAAAAAGCTCACACCGATAACTGCCCAAAACCATTCTGAAAACGTTCTTCCCGTCAATTCGGAAAGCCAAATTCCGGTGAGCAATTGCAGCAAAACAGATGGAGTCGTAAAAATTTTGTCGGCTAAAATGACCATTTTTAACACATCTCGCAGACTTGAAACACTGCAATTTTTATATGTCAAAAAAAGATAAAATGCACTTCCCAAGCCCGTACCAATCATCACGGTCGCGCTTAAAATATGAATCAATTTGAGAAACAGGTATATCATTTTTTAACAAAAAATAGAAGTTGATATTCTTAGTCAGTTCATTTACAATGTTTTGTAAAAATATTTAATCAAAATGCTAACTGTTTAGCCGGCTTGTACTGCGAGCTTTAGCTTGCGGATTTAAGGAGGCAGGTATCTTGCAACAAACAAAGCATGATTGCAAAGATAATAAGAAACAGAAAAAACTCGTCGACAATTCTTCTTTTATTCAAAATTGGCTTCAAGCTGTGCTTATGTTCGTCGTTGATGCACAAAAACATGAACTTTGATGAAAAAAATTTGTAATTGTTTAGCCGGAATTGTACCGCGAGCTTTAGCTTGCGGACTTGGAGGAAGGTATCTTGCAACAACAAATGTAAGGTCGCAGGCTAAAGCTCGCACAACATTCTTGGGCAAACCGCCTAAACTGTTGCAAAAATTTTAACATTTGTGCTTTTTTTTCAGCCGAACGGAAAAACAGGCGAGAAGGCAACACCTTACAACTTATTCACTTTCTTTGCGTCTGCGAACCGTTACACGACGGTTTCTTTTTCGGCTTGCGGGGGTATTATTCGGAACAAGCGGAAAAGATGCACCGAAGCCGCAAAATCTGACGCGCTCTTTTGAGATACCGAAACTACAAATACAGTCGGCAACATTCTTGGCTCTCTGAACAGATAATTGCAAATTATTAAGGCTGTCGCCGACATTATCGGTATAGCCCAAAAATTCTAAAGCTACGTCCGGATTATTTTTCAAATAAGCAACTACCGTGTCCAAAGATTTTTTTGCCTCAGGCAAAAGTTTCGCACTGTTAAACTCAAAATTGACTGTCGGCAACACAATTTCTTTATTTAAAGAGAAATAATTATTTAATTTTTCACTTGTGAGCAAACTGTCTTCAATCGTTCTTTTTGCGATAACTTCCTCATTTTCAACAACTTCTGTCAAATTGACATCGTCAATGAAATAATAGGCATCGTACCAATAAAAACGTAATTTCGACGGAATGACTTTTGTTTTCTCCTTTCCTATTATTTCAAAATTGCCGATATACAAAATTTTTTCACCGCCGTTTGCCGTAAATTCAAAGGCTACTTCTGTCCAATTGGCTTTGTCCGAAACGATGGTATCAGCGGTATTTTTAAGCCACAAACTCGCATAAGCACGTCCGATGTCAATCGCTTCTCCCGTCTTTGAAATATTTGTATGGTAAATTCTTCTGTTCTCGGAGGCATTTACATCTAATCGCGGAAATTCTTCTTTACAAAACAATGCTTGAAAATCCTTAAAAGAAACCGCCAAAGAGGAGAGTTCGCCGTGAGAAACAAAATAAGAAAGGCGATATTTTTTACCCGCAACAAGCGCATGTTTGAGTTTTGTTTGCAAATAATATCGCCTAATATCGCCTGAAGTAGCCGAATAAATTCTGCCCAACAGCTTAAAAGCTACCAATCCTTCACCGGTTCTTGCTTCTTGTTTGCCGAAAACATTTTGTGCAGGTTTGGCAATTCGATGCTTTTTATGTATATACATGATTTCGCCCGAAGCGGCTTCTTTCCAATGCAATAAATTCTGTTCGATGCGCAATTTGTCCCAAGTCAAGCTATGAATTTGTTGCTCAAAACTCGGGTCTTCAATGAGATTTTCTTGTGCCGAAGCATTTAAAAGTGTGCAAGAAAAAAACAAGAGGAAAAAGTAACGAAACATTTTTTTAGTTTTTTTATTTTTAAAAAAAGTGCGGCATAATGTTCTGTAAAACAAACTTTTGTACATAAAAACAATCTTCAACTTTGGCTGAAAATCGCCGACTGTTCAGCGCGTCAAAAGTCTGTTGGGCTCAAATTACTTAAAAACAACCTCAACCCGTCGGTTTTTTTTCCGCCCGTCTTCCGTTTCATTGTCGTGAATCGGTTGCGAATCGCCGTAGCCTGCCGTTTTGATTCGCTCGCCTGCAATGCCGTTTTGTTGCAGAAATTTTTTGAGCGCGTCTGCTCTCGCCTGCGATAATTTTTCATTCGCCGCAGAATTGCCGCGATTATCGGTATGCCCGATGATAAGAACGTTGATGTGCGAACTGTCGCGCATGATTGTCAACAATTTGTCCAAAACAGGCTTTGATGAAGGCAAAAGCACACTTTCATTGTTGTTAAAATGAATATTTTTCAATGAAATGACCTTTCCCATTAATGACGCTAAAAGCGCAATCAATTCTTCCGTATCAACTTCTTCAGCCTTAGCCATTTCCTTGTAAAGCGGGAAAAGGGTGTCGACATCTTTTTGGAGATATGAAAGCGTATCGGAAAGCCAAACATCATCAATGAAAAAATAACAATAATCCCACTTTTCGTTTTGCGGCAATTTGTCAAAATTTTTATCGGGCTGAAATTTCAAAATCGGCTCTTTCAAAAAAACACCGAAATTTAGGTATTTTTCATTTCCGACCGCTTTAAATTGTTTTTTGAAGCAAATCCAAGCTGTCGAATCCGTTTTGAGAATTTGCTCGCTATAAACAATCGGTTTGAGTACCTGCACTTCTTCCGGCTTCAAAGTCGAAATATTTTCGCTGCTGAAAGCCGCGCCGAGACCGTTTATATTGAATTTTGCGCCCTTTTTCACCGTTACAAAAAATTCTAAAACATACTCTTCGCCGCTTTTCAAGGGTTCTTTGAGTTCAATCGCAAGATACTCACGCGCACTCTGCACAACGCCCTCACCCAAAATCATAAGCCCGATGAAACCCGCAATATTCTCGCCTGAATGAGGGAAAACAGGCTCCGTAGGGAGAATATTCGGCTCGGAATCGAATGAAATTTCATCATTTTTCATTAAACTCAACAAACAAGACGGGTCGGTGTGCAAACTCCAAATATCGGGCGAGGAATAATCTGTTGAAAACCAAGGACTTGCGTATTTACCGATTTGACCCGGCTCAACCCATGAGCAAGGAAATTCACGTATTGTTTCAAAATCGCCGTTTGAAATTAAATTTTGTCCGAAAATTTGGTTTGAAAAAATGAAGAACAGAATAAAAAAAATGAGGTTTTTCATAAAATTACAAAGTTAAAATTGAAAAAAAAGAACAACGGAAGACTGCCGACAAAACTACAAACAAGCCGTTCTGCCGCCGTCCACAGGCAAATTAATGCCGGTGATGTAAGCCGCTTGCTCGGAACATAAAAAACAGACTGCCGCCGCAATTTCTTCTGCCGTCGCAAATCTGCCTGCGGGAATTTCGGCAAGCATTTCATTTTCGACATCGCCCGGCTCCGTTGAAGTTTTTTGTGCTTTGTTGCGCACAAGAGAGGCTAATCTTTCGGTTTTTGTCGCGCCGGGAAGGACATTATTGACCGTAATGCCGAGCGGAGCCAACTCAAAAGACAAGGTTTTTGCCCAATTTGCCACCGCGCCGCGTACCGTATTCGACACGCCGAGACCGCGCAAAGGCTGTTTGACACTTGTCGAAATAATATTGACAACCCTGCCGAAAGCATTTTTTTGCATCAAAGGAACAAGATTTTTCACTAAAATTTGATTACAAATCAAATGTTGCGAAAAAGCAGCCAAAAAATCTTCGTTTTGCGCGTCAATTGCCCTGCCTGCCGCCGGTCCGCCGGTGTTATTGACAAGAATATGCGCATCGCCGATAAGCGGAAGTTTTTCGGCAAGCCGCGCCTCTAACTCCTGCGGATTTGAAAAATCGGCAAGAATAAAGTGATGTTTTTGTCCCGTTTTGGCAGGTAATTCGGCAAGGACATTTTTTAACTTTTCCTCGTTACGCGCCAAAAGAACAACATCGGCACCGGCTTGCGCCAAAATTTTTGCGACGGCAAAACCGATTCCTTGCGTACTGCCGCAAACAAAAGCGGTTTTTCCCGATAATGAAATTTGCATAGTGTTTTTTGAACGCTAAAAAACAAAAAATAATTTGAATTGCAAGCATAAATGAAAAATTTTGACTATTTTTCGACAGAAAACTCAGCGGGTGTGCCTTTGAATTATCAACACGGCACAAAGGAATTATTGGTTTTTCGTCAATATTTGCCGGCTTGCGAAATATTGTACCGCATGCTTTAGCTTGCGAAACAGCGTAGCCTATAGTATACGTCATTCGATTTATCGTTTTTTTGTGCCGACGAAGATTTTTCGGTACGTACTCCATTTTTTTAACACCAAAGTTCAAAATGAAAAAATATTGTTCGTTTTTTTTTGCGCTTTTAATTGTTTTGACTTGTTTAACCGCTCCGCAAGCACAAAATATGGGCAATGCGGGCTACAATCAAAATTTAACACTTCCGTTTGCGCCTGTTGAAAAACGTGCAACAGACAATTTGAGTACAAGCCTGACTGTCAAGGGTTTATACAATTTAAAAGCCGACATTTTTGTAGCTTATTTCAGCCTGACACAATCGGGAAACAACATTTCCGAAGTCAATCGTCTGATGAATGAACGAATTGCACAAATCAAACTTGCGCTTGAGGGCAAAATTAAATGTGAAACTGTCGAAGATTTGATTTCATGTGTGCCGGTTTTTGAATTTGAGGCGGAAAAAAAACTTTTCAGCAAAAAAACTTACAACGAACTGCCGAAAGGATTTGAATTGAAAAAAAACATTCACATCAAATATTTTCAAAGAGATGAAATTAACATTATTTTTGAAGTTTGCGCTGCTTCGGAAGTGTATGATTTTGTAAAAACAGAATATTATTCTTCCAAATTAGAAGAGGCAAAAAAAGAATTAATCGCCGCCTGCAAAACGAATTTAAAGGAAAAATATGCTGATTATTTGTTTTTTTCGGGCGGTGAAAAAAGTGATGTTTTCAAGATTTTTGATGAAGAATTGAAATTATTTTACCCTTTGGAATCCTACACTTCATACACTGCCTACGCGCAAACACCCGTGTATGAGAGCAAATTGCAGCGAGTCAATTATGCAAAAAAGGAGCAAAGCTTTTATTATCAACCTTTTGCGGACAAAGAATTTCAAATTGTTTTCCAACCGGTGATAACAGAGCCGTGTATTCAGTTGATTTACAAGGCGGAACTGACGATTTCACTCAAGCCACAATGTTGCGAAAAAACGGAAAAATAAATTTGGATTTTGGACTTTTGCCGTTTCAAACAATTTTGATAAATTGCCGAAAAAACTACTATGCACATTCAAAAACCTTTTAATTTCAAAAAATGGATAGACGAAAATCGTCATCTGCTCAAACCGCCTGTCGGAAATCTGCAAGTTTACAACGGAAATGAGGATTATATCATTATGGTTGTAGGCGGTCCGAATGCAAGAAAAGACTATCATTACAACGAAAGTGAGGAGTTTTTTTATCAAATTGAGGGCGATATTCACCTGAAAATCATTGAAGACGGCAAATCTATTGATGTGCCGATTCGCGAGGGAGAAATTTTTTTGTTGCCCGGCAAAGTGCCTCATTCACCGCAGCGACCGGCGGGAACAGTCGGTTTGGTCATTGAAAGGTATCGAAAACCGGAAGAAAACGACGGTTTTTTGTGGTTTTGTGAAAAATGCAGCACAAAATTGTATGAAGAATATTTTAAAATGACCGACATCGTGAAGCAACTCCCGCTTGTGATGAAAAATTTTTATGATTCTGAACATCACCGCACTTGCAAAAATTGCGGAAATGTGATGCAGAAACCGACTGTTTAAAACGGATTTGAAAACATTTGTGAAAAAAAAATGTTGTTATTTAACTTGCCGAAAGCGTTTTGTTTTTATGTTCGGCGCAATTTTTTTAATTTAAATTTTTAACAAAAAAAGCATGGGAAAAGCCTATTTTATCATTTTCATTCTCACGCTCAGTGCCATGTTTCCTTTTGCGGGTTATTATTTTGACAGAAAAGTGTACAAAAAAAGACATTCAAAAAAGGACGCGACAAGTAACTGAAAAGTGCGATAAAAACCGCCGAAAACATCGGCGGCTTTTTTTTGTCCAAAACTTATTGATTTGCAAGATTTCAGCTTATTTTTTTCAAACTCAAAAAAAAAATTCAATGTTTTGTTTTTTTGTCAATAAATGCTAATTTTGAAAAAAAATTATGACCGACAAAGAAACTGCTATCGAATATGTTAATGACTTGCGTTTAAGCGAATATTTTTCACTTATGAAAAAAAATTTCGGCGCAACACCCGAAATTTCGCGCTTAGAACTTGCCTATACGCTCAATAAAACAGATGCAGAATTTTATGAACAAGCCAAAACGCTTGCCGGCTTGCTTTTCGACCGAAAAGAAACGATAAACTATTGCTTTAACGAGTTGTTGATGTCGGAGCTTTTGCAGGCAATGCTGCCGCATCAGCCCGTTGCCCAAAAATTTTGGGAGCGCGCCAAAACAGTACCTGATTGGCGCAAAAATCCACAGATTTGCAACAAATCAAAAGAAATTATCGCGTATTATTTCATCGGCGCGGTCGGTTCGCAGTTGAGCAAACTTTGGGCAATCGGTGTTGAAGAGCTCGTCGAAAAAAACAATCCTGCCGAAAAAAGTGCTTTTGACACTCTGAAAAGAAACAAATATCTCAAACAATGTATTTTTACGGGCAAAAGAACGCTCGATATAATTATTATTGCTCTTATTTCGACTTTGTGGGACGCAAAAAAGAAGGGCAATTTGACGGTTTCGGAAGTTGAGCAAACCGCTTTAAACAATTTTTTTGAAGCTACTTTTGAAAGTGATTTTGGGACACAACTGTCATTATTGCAAAATTTGAACACTATTTTTGCGGCAAATTCGCTCCCGCTTCCTTTTCCCGAAATGACTAAAAATATTGATTATTTGCGCGAAAACAGCGAATTTTGCCTTGCCGTACAAGCTGCCCAAAAAGCCGAAAGGGAAATTTCAGATGCGACATTAGAAGATTGTAAGACAATTGAAAAAACTTTGGCTGCCATTTTAAAGCCTTTTGCTTTTTTGACAGCATACAAAATGAATTCGGTAAAAACAGTATTTTTGCATCAAATTCGCGACCAAATCCCGCATTTTATTACCGAATATTCCCTTTTGAGCATCGGAGCGTCCGAAACAAAACGTTATGAATTTGCCGAAAAAGCTTTGGCAACTCAGTCAGTTTTGATTTTTAAGGAGGATAATCCGCGAGAGAGCATTAATTTATTCCCGTTTGTCGTTGATTACGGGGCTTTAAATTTGTCAGACAAAGTGCAAATTGCTTTTTATGTGAGCAAAGATGTCATGGACGGAGCTTTGCAGTATATACTTTTGGAGGATTGTTCTGTGCGAAAAATTACTTTTCAAGACATTCAAAATAAAACCGCTGCGAATGAAATGCACAAAATTTTCGGCAACAATGATAATTTAAAGATTTTTTACCAAGACACGGTTGCCAATATTTTTTCGGAAGCAAGCAATGCAATGACAAGCAATGCGGGTAATAGTCTGAATTTTGATAATTTTAACTTTTCTTAAAAATTTGCGGCATGAACAAAATATATCCTTTCAAATTTCTTGATGCTTACACCTCAGCAGACAAAGATATTTTTTTCGGGCGCGATAACGAAATTAACGAACTTTACGAGTTGGTTTTGCGTTCAAACTTGCTTTTAATTTACGGCGCATCGGGCACGGGTAAAACAAGTTTGATTCAATGCGGGCTTGCAGGGCGTTTTCAGTCGCACGAATGGCTTGCTTTGAATGTTCGACGCGGCGTAAATTTGCCTGCTTCCCTGATGCGTGCGATTGAAGATGCCGGCGGCACGCTTATTGAGGAAGAGTTGGATTGGCTCAACGATGATTTTACGGCTGAAAAAGTCGAAAAAAAGCAATTAAGCCCTTTGGCGCAAAAAATCAGAACGGTTTATTTACAATCATTTAAGCCGATTTATTTCATTTTTGACCAATTTGAAGAGCTTTTTATTCTCGGAAACAAAGAGGAGCAAGCCGAATTTATTGTGGTTATCAAAGAGCTTTTGGAAATTGAGCAGCCCGTTAAATTGATTATTTCGGTTCGGGAAGAGTATCTCGGTTTGCTTTATGAACTTGAAAAAGAAATTCCCGATTTTTTCAAAAGCAAATTGCGCGTAGAACCGATGAATTTGAGCAAGGTGCAAAGTGTTTTAAAAGGCATCAGCAAGCTCGAAAGTACACTTTTATTGTTGGAAAAAAATGTTGAAAATGAACTTTGCGAGCAAATTTTTGAAAAAGTAAAGGGAAAAGATAAATCTCTGACCATTCAACTGCCTTATTTACAAGTGTTTTTGGATAAATTTTATTTGTCCGTAACAAACGATGAATCAAGGCAAACCACTGCCGTTTTTACCCTCGAAGCACTCAAAAAAACCGGCGACATGGACAATGTTTTGCGCGAGTTTTTAGATGAACAAGTCGTAAAAATTGCTAAAAAATTAGACATTGCGCAGGAAGAAATTTGGACTGTTTTGAAGCAATTTGTAACCCTCGAAGGCACGAAAGAGCCTATCAGCGAGGCGGCATTGCTTGCTCGTTTGAATGAATACGATGAGGCGAAAATTTTGCGCATCATCAGTGCTTTCACCAACGGTCGAATTTTGCGTTATTCCGAAAATGAGGGTTTGTATGAAATCATGCACGACACGCTTGCCAAACAAATTGCGGGGAAACGGACTGAAGAAGAAACGGCAATTTTGGAGGTGCAGCGGCTCATTAAGACACAATCGCACATGACAGGCGCGGCAAAAGCGCATTTTACGGAGGCGCAATTAGTTTTTATTGAGCCTTTTATTCAGTCCGGCAAAATTCGACTTGACAAAGAGGAGGCTGTTTGGATTCGCGAAAGCCAAGAAAATGTTGCAAAAATCAAAAAGGCGGAAATCGAAACAAGGGAAACCAAGTTGAGAGAAGCGGAGGCAAGAGAGGCAGAGGCTCGGAAAAATGCAAAAAAACAATCGCGACTTTACAGAATTGCTTCCGGAATTGCTGTTTTTGCCTGTCTGACAGCCGTAACTTCCTTTATTTTTTACTTTCAAGCGCGTGAAAGCCAAAAAAGAGCGGAGGAAAACCAAATAAGAGCAAATCAAGAAATGATTTCCGCTTTTCAGGCTTTGATAATGGTTAAAAAAAGTAAAATCTCAAGTCTTAAAAACACCATTAATACCTTAAAAAGTGCGGGCAGGGCAGAAGACATTTCTAAACTGCAAGATACTCAAAACGCTTTGGAAAAAGATATTAAGAATTATGTTGCCGAAATTGAAAAAATTCAAAAAGTAGAATTAAACCCATGAAAACTTTTTTAGTCTTTATCTTTTGTTTGGGAAGCTTTTTTTCCCTTCTCGCTCAAAGCGATGATGCTCAAATCAGGAGCGAATTGTATCAAAAATATTTAAAAAACGGCGACAAAAATGCAAAAAATGACAGCATTTCAAAAGCCATAGAGGATTATCTCGCCGCCTTGGTGGTTTCTCCCGATAAATCAGAGGAGATTATTCCCAAAATGAAAGCCCTTTTCCGAAAAGTTGACGATACAAGAATGAATGCAATCAAAGCAGCGGAATTGGCAAGTAAAAATGAAAAAATTGCCAAAAATAATGCGCGAAAAGCAAAACTTTTTGCCGACAGTGCTGCTTTTGAAAAGAAAAAAAGCGATTCTGCCAATGCGGAGCTGAACAAACAAATTGAGGTTATTCAAAAATATCGCGACGCGCTGTATTTTTATTATGACAGTATCGCATTAGCATACAGCAACGAAACATTTAGTTTTATAGACAAAGAAGGGAACCCGGTTGAACGTTTAGGCGACGGATACACGGAGGCAAAAATTTTTGATGATGACGGTTGGGCGATTGTAAAAAAAGACGATATTAAATACGCAATGAATCTTGCGGGGGAGAAATTTATTTATTCGGATAATATAAATGTTAAAAATCCCGAAGGTACTGAGGCTTTAGATTTGAGAAACAAAGACTTAACGACATTTCCGAGCGAGATTCAAAAATTCAAAAACTTAAAAATATTAATATTAAGAAATAATAACATTTCTTATTTACCGTATTCAATGAACTTTCCAAAACTAATTTTTTTGAGTATTAAGAACAACAAATTAGAAAATTTGCCCGACTCGCTGTTTTTAAACAGTCCCGCTCTCAGTCATCTTAATCTGAACGATAATTATTTGACAAAAATACCCGGAACGATTTCAAAACTAAAAAAACTTTCATTTTTAGACATTTCAAACAACCAAATCGCCGAGCTGCCTGACTTAGGCAACTTGACTGAACTTACTGTTTTTGCCGCCAACGGTAACAAATTAGCCAAGTTGCCGACTAATTTTGACAAGCTTACTAATTTAAAGGAAGTTGATATTTCAAGTAACTTTTTTTTAAATTTTCCGGAAGTTTTGTTAAAGTTGAACAAATTAAACACTTTGTATTTAAGGAATAATCGAATAGACAGTTTGCCGAGTGATATAGTAAAGTTAAAAAAATTGGAAAAATTAGGCATAGGAAATAATTTTATCGACGAGCTTCCGGAAGAAATCTGCAGCGCACCGATGTTAAGATATTTAGACATTTATGAAAATAACATAACAAAACTTCCGAATGATTTTTTGAAATGTATGCAAAAGGTCAGTTTATACATTAAAATGAATCCTTTTGAACTGAATAAATCGGAAAGAGATTGCGTAAAAGAAAAAGATATTAGGTATACTGAATTTCAGGAAAATAATTTTCACAAAATTTTTATCAAATATGCGATTCAAGGCAAAATAGATAAGGCTAAACAGCTTTTTGATAAAATTGCAAAGTTAGATTCACTGCCGAGTACCGACAAGAGCGTTTTGGCATTTGCCCTGATGAGTTTGGACTTGGAACAAGAATCAGCCGCCGTGCTGCATCCGGATTCCGTAATGGTTTTGGATTTAGAAGGTTACAGTTTGACCGGTTTGTCGGAAAAAATTGACCGGTTTAAAAACTTAAAAGTCATTCACTTGAAAAATAATTATTTACATTCTTTGCCGAAAAGTATTTGTAATTTAAAATTTTTAGAAGAGTTGTACCTTAATTGCAATTATATCTCGGTTTTACCGGATAAAATGGGCGATATCTCAACGCTGAAAATAGTTGATTTATCCGGCAATTCGCATTTGAAAACGGGAAATATTTTTGATATTTTTCAAAATTTCTCCACGCCGATTTTCATTACCACTCAGCCAAGTGTCAGTGTAACCGAAAATTATTTAACGCTCGCAGTTCCCATGCCGAGCGCGATTCCGTCAAATATATCAAAAATGAAAAATTTGGAAATTTTATACATTGCCGATAATTATTTAAGAGATTTGCCGCAAAATACTAAATTTCCTGCCTCGCTGAAAGAATTGTATATGCAGGGGAATGTTTTTACTGTTTTACCGGAAAGTATCGGAGAACTTAGAGAATTGACCGTTTTGAATCTCAAAAAAAACAATTTAGAAACTTTACCTGCCTCAATCGGAAATTTAAAAAAATTGAAGCAAATTGAAATAGAGGATAATTCCTTAACATCGCTGCCTGCTTCTTTTTTTGATTTAACGGTCAGCAATTCTATCGACTATACGGTTTTGGTAAAAGAAGCTACGAACAAGAACAACCTAAATTTAGTAAATCAAATTTATGAGGGTATAAAAAATAAGAAAAAACTTGATAATGCTGATTATGGCAGTTTGTCATGGTGGTTCTTTTTTGCCCATAACTTTGATGCTGCAATTTGGGCGGGTGAACGCTACGAAAGTGAAGGGGGCGAGAGCGTCTTCTTATTGTCAAACCTTGCCATGGGCTATCTCTACAAAGGGGAGTATGAAAAAGCACTTGAAATTTATAAAAAGTACAAAAATACCAACCTTGACAGTTATGGAAGTGATATCAAAACAGGAAAAGACGTTTTTCTCAAAGATTTGAAAGAAGCCGAAGAGAAAAAAATAAAGCCGAAAAAGCCGGCTGATGTAAGAAAAATATTGTTTTTTTTGAATGAATGAAAATTTTACAAAATCAATATTTGTAAAAAAACCGCCGAAAACATCGGCGGCTTTTTTTTATTCTCTCAGATGCAAAAAATTACTTTTTCTTAAACAAATCTTTCAAAGCACTTAACTTTTCGGACATCAATTCGTTTTCCGATTTTTGAGGTATTTGTTCAGTTTTTTTTGTAACTGTTTGATTTTTATTGTTTTGCGGCGAAAAATTTTGTTTTTTCTCCGGATTCGGGCGTGCCGTCATCGGTTTCTTTTCGGCTGTATTCGGCACACTTTTCATCGAAAGCGAAATTCTTTTTCGCGGCGCATCAACGTCCGTAACCGTAACCTGTACGCGCTGCTGCACTTTCACCGCCTCACGCGGGTGTGTGATGAAACGGTCGGAAAGTTCACTCAAATGCACCAAACCGTCTTGATGAACGCCGATGTCAACAAACGCACCGAAATCGGTAATGTTCGTAACAATGCCGGGCAATTTCATACCGATTTTTAAGTCCGAAATTTTTTCAATGCCTTCCGCAAATTCAAAAACTTCAAAATGTTCGCGCGGGTCTCGTCCGGGTTTTTCCAATTCTTTCAAAATATCCTGCAAAGTCGGCAAACCGATTTTGTCCGTAACATATTTTTTAAGGTCAATTTTTGCTCTCAATTCCGTGTTTTCAACCAAATTTTTTACCGTACATTGCAAATCTTTGGCGATTTTTTCGACTACGGAATAACTTTCGGGGTGCACTGCACTCGAATCAAGCGGATTTTCGGCATCGTGAATCCTCAAAAAGCCTGCCGCTTGTTCAAATGCCTTTTCGCCCAATCGCGGTACTTCACGCAGTTGTTTCCTGCTTTTGAATGCGCCGTTCTGTTTTCTGTATTCGACAATTCCTTTTGCAAGCGAGGAAGACAAGCCCGAAACATAGCTCAAAAGCTCTTTACTCGCCGTATTGACCTCCACGCCGACGGCATTTACGCAACTCATAACCGTATCGTCGAGAGACGTTTTTAACAATTTTTGGTCAATGTCATGCTGATATTGCCCGACACCGATGGCTTTCGGGTCAATTTTTACCAACTCCGCAAGCGGGTCCATCAGGCGACGACCGATAGAAACAGC
>JBPOJO010000417.1:0-5668 GCA_052033485.1 Bacteroidota bacterium
AAATACCTACTGCTCCGCCTGAGGGCAATATTATTTTGCACAAAATCTCTTTTAAAAAGTTATCTGACGATTTTGCAACTGTTTAGCCGGCGTGTAGCGCGAGCTTTAGCTTGCGGATTGGCGTGTAACGCGAGCATGAGCTTGCGGATTTGGCGTGTAGCGCGAGCTTTAGCTTGCGGATTGGCGTGTAGCGCGAGCGTTAGCTTGCGGATTGGCGTGTAGCGCGAGCATTAGCTTGCGGATTTAATGAAAAAGGTATCCTGCAACAAACGAATGTAATGTCGCCGGCTAAAGCTCGCGCTACATTTTTGGGCAAACCGACTAAATAGTTACTACCATTGAAACATTAAGTTTAGACAGCCAATATTTGAGGGAGCAGCGACACGAAGCTTTCAAAGCAAAAATTTTAACGACTCCCATGTCAGATTTAAAAGATGACTTGTCGCAAAGAAGAGCTTTTGAAATCAATTAAAGAAATTTATGATGCGACTCAGGGCGAATGTAGTAAAGACCGAAACGGTCATTTTGAACCTTTTTATCAAATTCTTGTGCAAACGCTTCGAGAAATAATCCTTTTTGCAACAGCATAAAACGCCGATATTGCGCTGACATTTTGCAATAATTTATCCGTTTTCTCAATAAATCCTCGCCCGCCGCAAAAAAAATCCCACCTAATTTCGCCTTTCGCGCCTTATGCCCTCTTCGTCAAAGGGTTCAAAAAATTTAACTTTATTTATGAAATAATTTTTCTAAAATATTATGCACGCATAATATTTTTTTTCATAACTTTGCCCTGTCAAAAAAAAAGAGAAATTTCATTGTTGATTTTCTCAAAAAAGCAATTAACTTTCTCGAATATAATCAAAAACACAAAACATCACAGATTATGGCTGCATCAGCAAAAACAGCAAAAGCATTAAAAGGCGGTGAATTTCTTGTCAAAGAAACAGAAGCTGCTGACATTTTCATTCGCGAAGAATTCGGCGAAGAAGAAAACATGATGGCACAAGCCACCGAAGACTTTATGGCTTCCGAAATTTATCCGAACGTCGACCGAATGGACGGCATGGAACCCGGTTTTATGGCAGGTTTGCTCGCAAAAGCCGGCGAAATGGGCTTGCTCGGCATCTCTATTCCCGAAGAATACGGCGGTTTAGGCAAAAGTTTTAACACCTCCATGCTCATCGCGGACGTTTTGGGCGCGGCAGGCTCTTTTTCCACCGCTTTCGGCGCGCACACCGGTATCGGAACGTTGCCGATTTTGTATTACGGAACGGAAGCTCAAAAGAAAAAATACGTTACAAAACTCGCTACAGGCGAATGGAAAGGCTGCTACTGCTTGACCGAACCCGATGCCGGCTCAGATGCCAACAGCGGAAAAACCAAAGCTGTTCTTTCGGCTGACGGCAAACATTATTTGATTACGGGACAAAAAATGTGGATTTCTAACGGCGGTTTTGCCGATACTTTCATCGTTTTTGCCAAAATTGAAAATGATAAAAATTTAACGGCGTTTATCGTTGAAAAAGGCTTCGGCGGAATCACCATGAACGAAGAAGAGAAAAAACTCGGCATTAAAGGCTCTTCCACACGCCAAGTTTTTTTCAATGATACTCCTGTTCCCGTCGAAAATATGCTTTCCGAACGCGGAAACGGATTCAAAATCGCCGTCAATATCCTTAATATCGGTCGCATCAAATTAGGCGCGGGCGTTATCGGCGGTTGCAAATGGGTTACTACTCAATCCGTTCAATATGCCAATCAACGCAAACAATTCGGCGTTTCCATCAGCACTTTCGGTGCAATGAAAGCCAAAATTGCAGACATGGCAACCCGCATTTTTGCTACCGAATCTGCCGTTTATCGCGCAGGGCAATACATTGACGACATGACCGCGGAGCTTATCGCCTCGGGAATGTCCGTTTCGGACGCTAAATTGAAAGGTGTTGAACAATACGCCATTGAATGTGCCATTATGAAAGTGCACGGCTCAGAAGTTTTGGATTTTTGTGTAGACGAAGGCGTGCAAATTTACGGCGGAATGGGCTTTTCCGAAGAAGCGCCCATGGCGCGTGCTTATCGCGATGCCCGTATTTCTCGTATATACGAGGGAACAAATGAAATTAACCGAATGTTGTTAGTCGGCACGATTATCAAACGCGCCATGAAAGGCGAACTTGATTTGCTTGCGCCCGCAATGGCTGTCGGAAAAGAGTTGATGCAAGTCCCTGATTTTACGCCGATTGATACCACCTTGCCTTTTGCGGAAGAAAAAGCGGTGATTAAAAATATGAAAAAAGCAATTTTGATGGTTGCCGGACGTGCAGTACAATTTTTTGCAGACAAACTCAGCGAAGAACAAGAAATTATGATGAATATTGCCGACATGATTATCGAAACTTATGCAGCCGAATCAACCCTTTTGCGTGCCGAAAAATTAATGGCACAAAACGGCGAAGAAGCGGCAAAATATCAAATTTTGATGGCAAAATTGTATCTCGACCAAGCTTTGAACATTGTCGGAAAATCAGGACGCGAAGCCGTTGCCTCATTCACCAAAGGCGATGAACAAAAAGTAATGTTGATGGGAATGAAACGTTTTACCAAAATGAACCCCGTCAATACCAAAGAACTTCGCCGCGAAATTGCCGATTTTTTGATTGCAAAAGACGGTTATAGTTTCTAAAAATACACTTTCCTGTCCGAAAATGATTTAGCGAAAGTTTTCGGACATTTTTTTTGATGAGCATTTTTATTTTGTGTGTTGTACGGTTCACCCCGCTGCTTTTGTTGCGGGGTGTCTTTTTTTACACCCAATCAAAGCCGTTTTTCCCTCCGCAACACTCGGCACAATTTCAATTTTCGGGAAAAAATCTTGTCAGAAAAACTTTAACGGCTTGCCAATTTTCTTCATTTTCTTCAAAAATATCCATTTTCTGCCCTGCAACACTGCAAATATTTTTCAATAATTTTTCACGTTCATGAACATCTATTGCTGAAAATATTCGGCGCAGCATCGGCAAAACAAGGCTTAAATTCTCTTCCGTCATGCCGTCCGTCCACGTGCTTACAATGTGCAATAAATCATCGTCGTAGAGTAAAATCAAAACATTTTCACCGATAAAACCCTCCAACCAAAGAGCATTTTGCGCCGGTTCTTCGGCATAACTGAGGCTGAATGCGACCTTATTTTTCATTTCTTCGGAAGAAATAATGCCGTAATCCCACAACATTCGCGTCGCCTGACCGCTCAAAACGGGGCTGATGCCGTCTGTGAAAGCAATGATTTTCAATACTTTGTGCCATTCGTTGTTGATTTTATTCCACAAAGCAAGCGCGTGATTAAAAGCGGCAATTTGTTTGCAAATATTGTCTGCATTTTCTTCGGTGAGATGTGCGGAGGCGGCAGGCAAAGCGGCAAAAATTCTTTCACAGAGCATAAAAAGTGTTTTTTCGGTCTGTTCCGCATCGGTTTTGCGAACATTGCCGTAAGTCGAAATGTGCACCAAAGGCGGCACGGCACGCATCAAATCAAGCACATCGGCGTGCATCGCACTTGCATTTTCGAGGCTTTGAAGGGCGTGCGGAAGACATTCTTTGAGTTCGGCGCGCAAAATTTCCTCCAAAATTTGGCTTATTGCCGCTATATCTTCAGCCTCTTTGAGTTTTTTCATGCCGAATGAAATGGCGGCGGATTGCACCGTATTGCCCCAAATGCTCGCATCAATCAGCGCGATTTCGGCGGAAGGTTTCCATGAAAAAAGCCACTGCTCGTGAAAAGTTCCGAGCGAATTGTAGACGGGTTTGATGTGCCCGAAGGGAATTTGAAGGATTTTGAGGCGATGCAAAAATACACTTTTTTCGCGGTGCATATCGTTGCGCAAATCAAGCGCAATAAGATTTTCACTGTCTTTGAGCGGGATTCGCAGGCTTTTCATCAGGCGATTAAAATCTTGCCGCAAAGGAATGAGCGGAACGGCATCGCCCACTTTTCCGATAATTTTTCCGACTATTAACTCCTCCTCTATCAAAGCAAAAGGCTCTTCCGCGCCCGCACATAACACGCTTTTGGCGGCATCGCGCAGCTCTTCAATGCCCGCAACACGCATTTCGCGCAAATGGGTGAGCATTTCGGCAAGTTTGACCGCCTCAATGACGGCGGCAGGAGAGGTGTCAAGTCCGTTTTTGCGAAGCAGACTTGCGGCTTCAATCATAAAAATTTCGTGCGCTTTTTCCTTATTTTTCCAAATCAAATCGTACCAACGCGGCGATTGCACCCCTGCGCCGTAGCCGGATTCTATAGCTAATTTTTGATAAGTCCAAGGAATCCATGTTGCGGCAAGTTTGGATTTTGGCGATTTTTTGAACTTTTGGGCATCTTCTTTTTCATTTTCCTGCCAAGTTGTCAGGGCGGAGGAATGCCACGCGCCGCAAACAAAAACGATATTTTGAAAACCGGCTTTGACAGCGGCGGCAATTTTGAAGCGCATAAAACTTTCCCTCAAAAGGGTTTCGGGGTCATTTTCAGGCTCAAAATCTCTTATTTCGGCAATCATTTCGAGAACAGCATGAAAAGTTTTTGCGGCAGCGGTTTTTTTTTCAACAAAATGCTCCCACCATTTTTCTGTATCCGAAAACCCTGCGGCTGCGGTGAGCAATCGAAAAGGGTCTCTTTTTATTTTTTGCTCTGTTGCATCGGCGGCTTGCGGCTTCAAATTTTGAGGCAAATCTGCAAATTGTACCGGAATTTTATGTTGATTTGCCCAAATCAGTGCTTGAAATTCGGGAGAAAATTCGGCAAAAGGATAAAAAACTGCTTTTTCGGGTTCATTTTCGTCATAGACAATTAAGGCAACAGGGGGCGTTAAATTGTCGGGTAAAACGCTGTCAAGTAGGAGGTTAGCTTCGGGCGGACCTTCAATCAAAATTACATCAGGTCGAATCTCGGAGAGTGCCTGCAAGAGATTTCGGCTCGAACCCGGACCGTGATGTCTGATGCCTAAAATATTCAAATTGATGTCTTTCATTGCTTTGGATTGCGCCTGCTTTTTGAATAAAATATTTGTTTTAACAATTCTGTCATCAAAACAATCACTTTTTTTACAACTGCGCACAATTAAAAAAAAAAATTGCTCAAAAACAATCATTTTTGAAAATACTGACAACTTCGGAAAACTTTCCTGTTTTTTGCAGCCTGATTTCCTAAATCCTGCTTTCACCTTTGTTTTGTGTTTTTTTGTCGCTTGAGATGACACAAAAAAGGGCTGAGGAAATTGATTTGCTAAAAATATACAGAGGCTGTCCGAAAAGTCATTTTTAAAAAATTAAAACCAAACATAATTCTTCGACACCCTTTTTGATATTAACGGCGTAAATAAAGGTTATTTGATGATTTTTGATGATTCAAAAAAAACGCAATTGCGAGCTGAGTTATTTCAACACAATGGCAAAGAAATTTACCTCATCGGAATCAATTTTTCGGGCAAGACAAAAAGCGTGAAAGAGTTGCTCACGGAAAAGTTGTAAAATGAACATTTTTTTGTATTTTTGCAAAAAAGAAAATGAATATGCAAGATTTACCTTTCTTATCGGTCGGGCAACAAGACTTTGCGCAAATACGTGAAGCGGAAATGATATATGTAGACAAAACGCGCCTTTTACACGGTAT
>JBPOJO010000401.1:0-6994 GCA_052033485.1 Bacteroidota bacterium
TTTAGGAAGTTTTATGATAGTTTTAAAACGGCTTCTAATTCTTAGCCGGAGTGTACCGCGAGCTTTAGCTTGCGGATTTGGCGGAAGATAACCCGCAACAAGCGTATCTAAGGTCGCCATCGGAAGCGCGCGCTACAGAAAATCGCAAGCTGAAGCGCGCGCTACAGAAAAATCGCAAGCTGAAGCGCGCGGTACAGAAAAATCGCAAGCTGAAGCGCGCGATACAGAAAAATCGCATGCTAAAGCGCGCGGTACACTCGGGCTAATCTGTAACATCTTTTTTACAATTCAAAAACACGTGAAAATTTGGCAAAAAGAATATTATCGCGCCTATTTTTGCCCAAAAAGGCAATATTGTCCAAATATTTTGTAAAAGGATTCAGGAAGCCTGCCTGAAAACCCAAACCGATTCCGTTGTCAAATTGGTACATTGCACCGGCTTTTATCGGCATGAAAAACGTCATATTGGCATAATCTTCGCCCTTTTTTCGCGTATTGAGTTGTGTTGAAAGTTTGTTTCCCGCATCGTCTTTTACATTAAAAAAAAGCAAACCAACACTTGCGCCCGCGTAAGCAATGAAATTGTCATTTCTTAAAAAATTGTAATGAAAATCGTATTGTCCTGAATAAAAGCTCGTTGAAAATGAGCGATTAGGGACAATATTGCCATCCGCCTGAAAATTTAAGTCATTTCCCCTGATTTTCCCCGCCAAAAAACCGAAACCGCGACTGAATTTGCCGGCTTTTAAGACATGATAAGAAACGCCGAACGCCCTGTCCCACTGCGAGTAGGCATTGCCTAAATCTCCTTTGTAGGCAACAGGGGCTATATCGAGTGTGATGTACTTTGTTTTTTCTTTGTCTTGCCCGACTGCCTCAGCCGCCGCAACAAACAAAAAGCAGAAAAAAATTGCGTAAAAATAATTTTTCATTGTTTTGGGGTTTTATTCAAACATTATTCGAGCTCTTTTTTGAGATTCAAAATTACTTCTTCAGGCACTTTTTGAATGTCGAGCATTAAAAAGCCGTCAAGTGCGTTGCAGAATTTCGGGTCAACATTAAAAGCGATAATTTTTGCGTTGAGGTGAATGTATTTTTTCAACAAAACGGGAATATCAAAATGCTCCGGCTCAATTTCGCTGATGAGTTTGCTCAATTTGTTAAAATCTTGCTTGTAAGCCGACAAGAGCGTTTCTGCGTCAATATTTTTGAAGTCCGGCTTAAATTTTTTTCTCGGTTTCACAAATTGCGAAAGATGTTCGTCGTAAAAATTATCTTTGATAAATTCGACAATCAAACCGCGTGAAATTTCCGAAAATCGGTTGCTGATGCTCACCGGTCCGACCATGTAGCGATAGTGCGTATTTTTAAGCAAAAAATACAAAATTCCTTTCCAAAGTAAAAAAAGCGGCAATCGTTTTTGCTGATATTCACGTGTGATAAATGAGCGACCGAGTTCGATGGAAACTTGCAAATAAGGCAACATTTTGTCTTTTATTTTGAAAAGACTGTGCGTATAAAAGCCTTTTTTACCAAATTTTTCGAGAATTTCATCGCCTTTTCCTACGCGATACGCGCCGACAATTTTTTGGTCGTCAGTGTCCCAAATAAAAAGGTGATGATAATACAAATCGTATTCATCGAGGTCAATTTCATTGTTTGTCCCCTCGCCGACATCGCGAAAAGTCAACTCGCGCAAACGTCCGATTTCGTTGAGAATATTCGGAATTTCTTTTGCTTCGGCAATATAAATGTTAAAATTTTGCTGTTTGGCAAGAAAATTCTTTTCTGCCAAATGGTTCACTTCATCAATAATTAAACTGTCCGGCACGGGCGGCACAAGCGGTTTGGGAATTGCAGCCGGCTTGGGACTTTTGAAAAATTTCTTCACTTCGAGCGCAGAACCGAGCGCGTAGGTGCGGACACGCAAAAAGCGTCCGAAATGGTGAATACTGTCGAAAAGGTCTTGGTCTGCAACGGAAATCGGGTTTCCGATGCGCATTTTTACCTCCGTTTTGCGCTTTTTAAATGTTTCGGCGGGAACGCCCGCAGCCTTAAAAAGCGGGTGAATCATGCCTGTGAGGTGAAAAAACGAAGAACTACTGCCGTCAAAATACACGGGAACGATGGGAACACGCGCTTTTTTGATTAATTTGAGTGCTGTCATTTGCCATTCTCGGTCTTCGATAGCTTTGGTGTGCCGTTGATAAGAGGACACTTCGCCCGCCGGGTAAATGCCCAAACAACGATTTTCCGCAAGGTGTTGTAAGGCGAAACGGATTCCACTCAGGCTTGATTTTGAGTTTTCTTCCGCTGTTTCGAGCGGATTGACGGGGATAAAAAAATCGTTGATTGGCTCCAAACGTTGCAAAAATTCATTTGCCATGAGTAAAAAATCAGGGCGAATTTTTTTAAATGTTTTCATCAATAAAATGCCGTCCACAATGCCGAAAGGGTGGTTGGCAACAACAATAAACGCTCCTTCTTTGGGGATTCTTTTCAAATCAACGGCATCTGTTTCGCATTTTATTTCCATGCGGTCGAGAAAAGCCTCAATAAAATCCATGCCTTTATGCACGTAAAGTTCGCTGTAAACTTTGTTTACATCGTTGAAACCCATTAAACGCATGAGTGCGTCGGCTATACCTTCCAATTTCAAATTTTTGAGATTGGCGGCTTTGATGATATCGTCCCTGTTAATTAATTCCATTTTGCAGGCGTTTGATAAACTATAATTTTAGCCCCATGATAAGCATATCGTCAATTTGTTTTTCATTTCCTGCCACCATCCAATCTTGAATGTTGTTGTGCAGCAATTTTTTTTGCAAATCGAACGCTAAGTTAGACATATTTTTAAGAATTTCAAATAAATTTTTACGCATAAATTTTCTTTTTTCCGCACCTCCGAATTGGTCGGCGTATCCGTCCGTGTATAGATAAAAAATCGGATTAATATATTCCGCGACAGCTAAACTTTTGAGGGTAAAAACATTGTCGGAATTGCGCTGCAAGCCGCCGACACTTCTGCGGTCAGCCTCTATATGGGTCGCGATTTTTTCGCCTATTTCGTTTTCGTGAATGATTAACAAACCGTTATTCGCGCCGGCAAAATCCAACCTTGTTTTTTCTTTGTTAATGCGGATAACGGCAATGTCCATGCCGTCCCGAATATTATTTTCTTCCTGTTTGAGAAATGCACGAACGGCGCGATTGAGTTCGTAAAGAATGATATTCGGCGCGGTAATGTGCCTGCGCATAACAATTTCTTCCAAAATATTTGCGCCCATGACGGACATGAGTGCGCCCGGAACGCCGTGCCCCGTGCAATCCGCGACGGCAATGACTGTTCCGCTTTCGGTGTTAAAATCGCCGAAAATGTCATTGTCAAAGGCTTCTTTGCCGGCAAACCAATAAAAATCACCCGAAACAATATCGCGCGGCTGCCAATAAATAAAAAAATCTGTTAAAAAATTGCGCAAAACTTTTTCTTCCGGCAGCACCGCTCCTTGAATTCTTTTCGCGTAATTGATGCTGTCAATTATATTTTTATTTTGCTCTTCTATAACTTCATACGCGGTTTTGAGTTCGACATTTTTCAGGCGATAAATTTCGGCTTCTTTTTCCGCTTTTTCACTTTCAAATTTCGATTGCAAATTTTTCACTTTTAAACTTGCCTCATCTCCGAGTACACTTTCTTTCACTTCGACGTATTTTTCATAATGAAAAAGAGCTTTCTCAAAATCATTTTGCGCCTTATACAATTTGCTGAAAAGTTGATGCGAACGCCAAATTTTCGACCTGACACTTTTTTCTTCCGCAATTTGAATGGCTTTGGTAAAATACAAATGCGCTTCTTGAAAGTGATTAAAATCCAAAAACAATTCTCCCAAGTCCAAGTAAGAAGTGATGAGCGGATTTTTGTCCAAAAAATTTTCGCGCAATTCAATCGTTTGACGGTAATATTCAAAAGCCGTGTTCAAATTTCCTGCTTCACGATGCAATTTTGCCAAATCATTCAACGTCCTTGCTTTTCCGAAATTGTCGCTGTTGTTTTCTTGCAAATGACTTGCCTGCATTAAATAATTTTCAGCCTCTTCGCGTTTATTTTTGACCATCGCGATATTGGCAAGACCGATGTAAGAACGCGCTTTGAATCGCGCTGTCTCAATGTCAATGTTTTCATTGACTTCGAGCGAGCGAATATAAAAATGCTCCGCACGTTCGTAATCTTTGAGGTCAAAATGTTGCGTAGCCAAAGTAAAAAGCGCGAGCGGAAATCGTTTTTTGTTGGGCGCGTCCGCAAATAAACTCACCGAGCGGGTCGAACGCTGCAAGGCTTCGGCATAATTTCCGAGCGACCAATCGAGCATGCTGTAAAAGGGGAGACTTTCCGCAACAGATTGAATATCAGCAAGTTCCTCCAATTTAGCGATGCCGATTTCAAAACAAATTTTTGCATTTTTATTGTCATTTGCGAAAAAATAAAAAGTGCCCATGCGCACTTTCATTAAAGCTAACCCTCGCTCATAATTTTCTTTTTCGGCAAGTTCTTCTCCGTATTGCATTACCTCAAACGCGCCGGAAAGTTTGTTAGAAAAAAACATATCGGCAACAATCTCCAAAACTTTTTCAATTTTGGCAGCAATGTTTTTTTCAAGGTCTATCGCTTCTTTATGTCGAAGAATATCAGCCATGTAATTTTTGCGAAACTTTATCAGCACAAATGTAGATAAACTAACGAAAAAAGCAAATATATGAGCTTAAAAAAAACATAAAATTGCGCAGTGTCCGACAAACGACATAAAAAATTAGCCGGACGATGCGCTGACGGCATTTTATTAGGGTTCTTTCTCCCGTTCTTCTTCTTTGGTTTCCGAACGAGAAACGCGAATTACACCTTCAATTTTGAGAAAAAGTTCAATGATTTTTTCAGCTTGGTGTTTATTTGACACTAAAAGCCCGATTTTGCCTCTGAAAAGCCCGTTTTCTGTCCCGATGTTCATGGACGTAATGTTCGTTTTTTGTTCCGCACTGACAATTCTTGTGATGTCATTGATGATGCCCATTCGGTCAGTTCCGGTAACGTCGAGGTCAATTTCGTAGTGTTTATCTTCATCAATGCCCCAAACAGCTTTAATCACGCGGTCTCCGTGCGAGGCGAGAATACTCACGGCATTCGGGCAACTTGTTCGGTGAATTTTAATGCCGTGTCCGACAGTTACGTAGCCAAAAATATCGTCGCCCGGAATCGGGTTGCAACACGGGGAAAGGGTATAAGTTAAGGCTTTATCGTCGCCGACAATCAACTGACTGCTTAGATTTTGCTTTTTAAGAATTTCTTTGACCACTTTGGGGTCGGAAGGCGTTTCGTGATTCGCGGTTTTAACATCACGGAATTTTTTGATTTTGGTGTGGTCAATTTTATTCGTACCAATGTTCAAATACAGTTGTTTGGCAGTTTTTACGTTGAAAAAATCCACTAATTGTGCGATAACTTGGTCGTTCATCGGCATTTTCAGTTGCGACAACTTTCGCTCCACAATTTCTTTTCCGTCCCGAATGTGCTTTAATTGTTCGCGACGCAAAAATTGCGTAATTTTTGTGCGTGCTTTGGTCGTTTGCGCAAAATCGAGCCAAGAACGGTTGGCTTTCGGTTTTGTTGCCTTAATAATTTCGACTTGGTCGCCGTTTTGCAAAATATAATTAAGCGGCACGAGGCGATGACTGACTTTCGCACCGACGCATCTTTCGCCGACTTCGGAGTGAATTTCAAAAGCAAAATCCACGACAGTCGAGCCGTAGGGCAAAACAATCATATCGCCTTTCGGCGTAAAAACATAGACCTCTTCGGTGAAAAGATTTCGGCGAAAATCATCTACAAATTCGAGAGCGGTAACGTTCTTATTTTCAAGTGCTTCGCGCACTTTTGCTATCCAAGTTTCGATGCCTTGTTCGGTTTTATCCGCCGATTGTCCCTTGTATTTCCAATGCGCGGCAAGCCCTTTTTCGGCGATTTCGTCCATTCTGAACGTCCTGATTTGCACTTCAACCCATTGCCCTTTTGAGCCTTTTTTGTCGGAGCTTTTCATAACGGTCGTGTGCAAAGATTCGTAACCGTTCGACTTCGGCACGGAAATCCAATCACGCAAACGATTCGGATTAGGCAAATAAAAATCGGTAACAATCGAGTAAACATTCCAACAAGCACCTTTTTCTTCTTCGCCCGCACGCGGTTGAATGATGATTCTAATGGCGAAAATGTCCATGACTTCATCAAAAGGAATTTGCTGTTTGGACATTTTTTTATGAATAGAATCAATAGACTTCAAACGGCTTTTTATGTCGAATTGAAAACCTGCATTTTTGAGGGCTTCTTCTATCGGTGTAATAAATTCGCCGATAAACTTATTTCGGGCTTTTTCACTGAGTTTAATTTTTTGAGAAATATCCTCGTAAGCCTCCGGATTCGTGTATTTTAGGCAAAGGTCGTCAAATTCGGATTTCACATTGTACAATCCGAGCCGATGCGCCAAAGGTGCGTAAACATAGTTGGTTTCGCCGACAATTTTCAACTGTTTTTCTTTAATCATGCTGTCAAGTGTGCGCATATTGTGCAAACGGTCGGCAATTTTGACAAGAATAACGCGAATGTCCTGCGAAATCGTGAGCAAAACTTTGCGAAATGTTTCGGCTTGCTCTGATTTATTGATTTCTTTGTCTTTTTCTTTTTTCCCAAAAACTTCTCTCACTTTGGTCAGACCGTCGACAATTTGAGCGATTTTAACACCAAACATTGCTTCAATATCTTTCAAACGAACGTCAGAATCTTCGACAACATCATGCAAAAGGGCACAAATCACGGACGTAGAGCCTAAACCCATTTCTTGTGTAACAATTCTTGCTACCTCAATCGGGTGAAAAATATAGGGTTCTCCGTTTTTACGTCGCTGTTCGCGGTGTGCTTCTTTGGCAACATCAAAAGCCTTTTTAATAT
>JBPOJO010000393.1:0-6447 GCA_052033485.1 Bacteroidota bacterium
AACCCGCAAGGTCTTCAGTGCGAGTCATGCGATTCGTGTTTGTTTCGTATTCATAACGCTAATCATCAAGTAAAGTTCCATTTCGTCGTATTTTATTTCGGATTGGAGGTTCTTATTTATCCCTTATCATTTTAAGTATCCTTTCAACTTTTTTTTGTTGCTTAACTATCCTTCCATAAACATCGGGATTTTCGAAAATATCCACAATATCAGAAAGTAAATAATCAGCAAAGAGTTTACCATTCGCAGATTCAACCCACAAATGCAACTTTAGTTGTTTTCACGTAAGGGTTCAATCTATGAAAAAAAATTTTTTTTCTCAACTTTTCTGCAACGAATTTTAGTCCGTTTAAATCCGCATCATTTTTACGGACTTAAACCCGTTGAAAATATTTCTTTAGAGTGAAAAATTTAAGAAAAACTCGCTGTTCGTTCTCTCTTTTCTTCACGCACTTTTATTCCAAATCTTTTGCGGCAATTTCTTTTGTCCAAATTTGTGTCCCATTTTTGTCAAAACATTCTATTGTCATTTTGCGATTTTCCCAATCGCCCGAAAATGAAATTTTGACAAAATTGTGTCCGACATAATTAGTGCCCGGAACATTGATGCCCTGCTCATTAAATTCACTTTTTTGCTCATAAACTCCCGCCGTCAAAGATGAAGAAGTTATCTCAAAAAGTGATTTTTTTCGCAGCCTTTTCAACTCCTGCATTACCGTGTGATGCCTGTCTCCCGAAAGAAAAACTACTCCCTTCGTATTCGCCACCGTATTCAAAAGTTCGGCTCGCTCCTGCCCATAAACCGCATAATTTGAAAAAATTGTCGCAGGATTGATGATTTGACCGCCGCTGACAATAAATTTAAACCGCGCCTTGCTCGAATGTAAACTCTCTTTCAACCAACGAAGTTGCTCTTTTCCAAAACACGGGCGTTCGGGCTCGTCATGCATGTCCTCGGGCGCACGAAAACTGCGATTATCCAACAAGAAAAATTGCGCATCGCCCCATGAAAATGTGCCGCATGTGCTCGGCTGCCCGAAAACATCATAGTTCGGATTTGCCCAAAATAATTTAAAAACGTCGAGTGATTCTTTTTTGAGTTCAAAATTCCGGTCGGCATCATTCGGTCCAAAATCGTGGTCGTCCCAAATCGCATAATGGTGCATCGCGCCTAAAAGGGCTTGCATCTCAGGAATAGAGCGCGTGTGCGTGTAGCGGTACATTATGCCTTTTTTACTCTCCCAATCCGGCTCGCGCAAATACACATTGTCGCCCAACCAAAGCATAAAATCAGGTTTTTTTTCGACAATTTTTTCTAAAATAACCGGTTTTTCACCAAAATTTTTGCCCGGACGGTCATAAGGCTCATCGTTAATGTACAAACAACTTCCCATAACAAAGCTAAATTCGGGCGGTTTTGTGCGCCAATGCCACAAAGGAGGCGTTTGAAAAGTCAATGGATATTGCCGTTTAACTTCTTTGTCATTGATAAAAAGTATATAACGATATTTGCGCCCCGGCTCCAATTTTTCGGTGCGGATACGAGCGGTGAAGCCCTCGTCTTTTTTGGTCAAATAGCTGTCAGTTTTCACTTTTTCAGCATTCTTCCCCTCTTCAAAATACTCAAAATGTACTTTTGCGGGGGCTTTTGTCTGCACCCACAACATTACCTCAAACATGGTAGAATAGCCCGTCATCGGACCGGATTGCAGCAAATTTTCTTGCGCAGATGTTTCAAAAAAAAGGACAAAAAACATCGCAACAAAAATGGCAGTTTTAGCAAACATAGTTTTTTTTCTCAAAAATAAGGCTTGAAAATCATTTTGCAATTTTTTTTGCATTAATTTTTTGCCGATTATTCCGTCGTTAAAATATGCGGCAAGCCGACTGTTTGGTTATTGATTTTATTCTAAAACTAAAAGCTTGTTATACAGCATTTTAAAACAAAAAAAATGCCGCAATTTCAAAAAAAATACAAACGCGGTGCATTTTTTTCAAAAAAAGAAGGGCAAAAAAGTATAAATGATTATTTTGCGAGCGTTTTCAACCTAAATAAAAAAAAAATGAATTTTGAACTCCTCTCACAAGTTTTTGCGACCGCAATTGACGGCAGCGGTTTGCCGATGTTGAATCAGGCGTTGAATATGATGATTCCTTTTAACGAGCCTCACCGTTTTGAAATCACGGAAATGCAGCCAAACAGCGTAAAAACAAAGATTCCGTACCTCAAAAGTAATTTTAATCACTTGCAAGGTTTGCACGCGGGCGCGTTAATGACGATTTCCGAATTTACCTCCGGCATTTTGATTTTGATGCTTGCG
This sequence comes from Bacteroidota bacterium, assembly GCA_052033485.1. Classification (GTDB taxonomy): domain Bacteria; phylum Bacteroidota; class Bacteroidia; order Cytophagales; family Bernardetiaceae; genus JBPOJO01. The sequence goes on from JBPOJO010000393.1 coordinate 2,322, forward strand.
AATCCCGAAAAATATCGCTTGATTTTGCAAAAATTAGATATTGAATATTTTTATCAAGGGAAAAAAGATGCTTACGCAACTTTTTCGGTTGCGCCTGACTTTGTCGAAAAAAACATCGTTACGCCGCTTCAAACGGAAGAAGCAGTCGTTGTTCCTTGTCTTGTGCATACGCATGACGAGGACGGCAATTTGCTCTGCACGGCGACGGTATATTGGCAATTAAAGGCTTGGGATAAAGTTCGTACCAAATAAAATTCAAAAAAATGACCATAAAAGAAGTTCAATCGCCGGAAGACATTCGTAATTTTCTTGAATTGCCCGTCGAATTGTACAAAAATTCACCGAATTGGATTCGACCGCTTGACAAAGATATTGAGGAAGTTTTTGACAAGAAAAAAAACAAACTTTTTCGCGAAGGCGAGTGTACGAGAATGTTGCTTTTTGATGAAAAAAATCATTGCATCGGGCGTATAGCCGCTTTTGTCAATCAAAAAACGGTCAATCTCGGCAACGAACAACCGACAGGCGGCGTTGGATTTTTTGAATGTATCAACCGGCAGGAAGCGGCAAACGCCCTTTTTGATGCCGCACGAGAATGGCTGCTCTCGCGAGGCATGGAGGCGATGGACGGACCGATAAATTTCGGCGACCGCGACCGTTGGTGGGGCTTGCACGTCGAAGGAGATTTGCAGCCGAACTACGGAATGTTTTATCACTTAGGATATTACAAGGAACTTTTTGAAAATTACGGTTTCGGTTTGTATTTTAAGCAATACACTTATTTGAGAAAAATCGAAAATAATCTTAATCCGAAAGTATATGAAAAGGGCGAAAGGGTTTTTAACAATCCCGACTACCGTTTTGAGCACCTCAAAATGTCCGAGATGGAAAAATATGCCTTAGATTTTCTCGAAATTTACAACAAAGCATGGGCAAAGCACTTGGGCGTTGGAAGAATGAGAAAAGAGCAAGCAGTCGGCATTTTTAAAGCCATGAAGCCGATTGCCGACCCGACGATTGTATGGTTTGGCTATTACAAAGATGCGCCCGTAGCTTTTTATATCATGATTCCGGAATTAAATCAAATTTTTCGGCACTTCGACGGGAAATTCGGCGCGTGGGAAAAGTTGAAGTTTTTGTATTACAAATGGCGCGGCGAAATAAAAAAGATTTTCGGCGTGATTTTCGGTGTTGTGCCCGAACATCAAGGAAAAGGTGTTGAGGCGGCGATTGTTGTGGCTTATTCAAAATTGGCTTTGGTGCCCTCTTATCGCTACAACTGCATGGAATTTAATTGGATTGGCGATTTTAACCCTGCCATGATGCGCGTATGCGAGGACGTAGGGGGGAGTATATGCAAGGTGCATCACACGTATCGCTTTCTTTTTGACCGAGAAAAAGAATTTAAAAGAATGCCGATTATTGACAAAAAACACAAAGAATAAAATCAGCAGGATAGCGTAATGCCGGCAACTTTCCGGCGAATTTTGAAGTTGTGCAGGGGAAATGCCGGCAATATGCTTGAAACTGATTTTATTATTTTAACATAATTTTTACTTTTAGGACACGAGTTCCTTTCATTGCTGTTACTGTCATGCTGTAATCTTCCGTTTCGAGCGTCGAATTGACAAAAGTAACCTGCCCCAAAATATCCATAAAATAGCCGCTGAGCGTGTCATAATCACCTTCGGGAATATTCCAACCGTAGTCATGTTTAATGTCTGAGATTTTGGCGTTGCCGGGGACTTCATAAGTATTTTCATTAATTTTAACAAATGTGTCGGCATCTCTGTCGTGTTCGTCGACAATTTCACCTAAAATTTCTTCGATAATGTCTTCAATCGTAACAATTCCTGCCGTGCCGCCGAATTCGTCCGTAACGGCAGCAATGCTTCGGTGATGAGTCAAAAATTGATACATCATTTCTTGCAAACCTGTTGTTTCGGGCACAATTAAAATCGGAACGGTTACGGATTCGATGTTTTCGGGATTGTCGAAAAGTTTCAAAACATGGCAATAGCCGACAACATTATCAATATTTCCGTTAAAAATGACAACTTTAGAGCGACCCGAAACCGTAAAAGTCCGCCCCAATTGTTCGACACTTTCTTTGATATCGACGGCGACAATATCCGTTCTCGGCACCATACAGTTTCGCACTTTTCTTGTTTTAAATTCTATGGCATTTTTAAAAATATCGGCATCAATGATTTCGGATTGCGTATTTTCTTCACTTTTATCCTTTTGATTCATTAAATAATGACTTAAATCGGCAATGCCGGCTTTTTTATTGCCGTCGGCGGAATCGGAGAGTTTTAAGACTTTGAACAATACAAATTTATTCGTCTTAACGACCACCCAAACAAAGGGGTGCAACAAAAATGCAAAAACGTGCATGATATGTATCATCACCTCAACGGCTGCATTCGGCATTGCCATCGTAACACTTTTCGGCGTAAATTCGGCAACAAGCAAAACAAGCAAAGTTGAAATCGTCGTTTGCACTACCATGATGGTCAATTCAAAAAGCCCCGTCGTTTCGTAACCGACCAAAAGCCCCGCTACAAATTCGCGAACGGGAATGTCAATCAATTTTGATGCGTATATACCATAAACAACAAGCGACAACGTGTTGCCGACAAGCGCGGTGCCGAGAAAAATATCAGGATTTTCGTAATATTGGTTCAAAAGACGTGCCGTGCGCGTATTTTGATTGCGGCTCAATGCCAACTTCAGCGGATTTGCCGAGACATACGCAATCTCCACGGAGGAAAAAAATGCCGATAAAACAAGGGAGGTTATGATAAAAAAGAAAATTTCTTCCATCTTTTTTGAATTGAATTATTTTTTGTCAGAATTGTTTTTTTTGGATTGAACTTCCCGCAATTTAAATCGAACGCGGTAAATCATCCAAAAAATCAAGGAAAGCATAAAAAGATAATAACTTGCCGCTAATTCGTTCAGCAGGTACGTCTGATGTACGCCGATAACGAAAAAAACAAGCGAAAGGGAGAGCAAAATTACGTCAGAAGTTTTCATTAGTTTTTGTCATGATTGGGGTGCAAAATTGAAGTGCTTTTTTTGATTTTTTCAAAATATTTTTGCTTTTCTTCGTCAATTTGCCGATTTTCGGCGGGTTTAACTTCTTGCCGATTGAGCGGTCGCCTTTTATCTCCGATAACAGGCTTACTCTCCTCTTTGATGTTTCGCAAAGTGTCGGGACGTTGTGCGTTTTGTGCCTCAACATCAAAAACAGCGGACATTTTCCAAATTTTGTAGTTCGTAAAGCTTTCGTCAGTCGTCAAACCCGTTCCTTGCACAATTTCCGTCGGTGTTGTGATAAAAACAGGTTTATCGGTGTTGATTTCCTTTTTATTCTGAAGCCAAACCAATTTTTCTGTTTTGAGATTTTGCTCCTTTAAAAGATTGGTTACGCTGACATTTCCCATCGCGGTATAAATGCTTGTTGTCTTTTCAAAACGCCCGGAATCTGCCGTTAAAGTGCTTTCAATCACGCCTTCCCGATTGTAAGACGTAATTTTTACCCCCTTCGGATATCGCACATCGCCGCTTTGTTCAACAATCTGCAAGGCGGCATCGAGTCGCATTTTCAAAATTGCGTTTTCACTGTAAAGCGTGCGAACATCCGACGAAATAATCATCGGACCGTCGTATAAAATTTCTTCTTGCTCAAGCGCACTTTTCATGCAGGAACTTAATGCGAAAATAAATAAAAGCAAGGAAAAAAAAACGCGCATGACTGATAATAAATTTTTTCGATGCAAATGTACACAAAAATTGCGCAATACGAAATTTTTTATCGAAAAATCTCCGACGTTTCAGCCTTAAAATAAGCTCATTTGCCGCAAATTCTCGCCATTAAAAAAAATTTTTTTTTGTAAAATATTGTTTTTTTCGTACATTTATGCCAAACTATTTTTCCGAAACTTCCTCCGCCTTAAAAATTTTTTATTGCTAAGCATTTAACCCAAAAGTGAAACGCAAACTGTCTTTTGCGTCGTAAAGAAATTTCATTCGCAGGATAATAACTTGTGATGCAATGTTTTACAAAAAGGTTAATGCATACTTTTGTTGCTAAAAAAATCAGCCTGTAATCCCTTTCAAC
>JBPOJO010000792.1:0-2838 GCA_052033485.1 Bacteroidota bacterium
GTACTGCTATCAAATGGAGAATCATCCCCCGCGGTTACAAAGCAGGTATGATTGCGGCGCAATTGTCTCCCGCTACGCTTACTTTCACTATCGCTGACGGTGGCTTAGGTTATGCGGTTCGTCCGGAGGTCATCTTGACAACTGACAAATTGACTTATATCCAAACTGCAGCGTTGAACAAAATAGACAACTATAAATTCAACATCAACGGTGCGGGTACTATCACGCAAATGTGGTTCTCTCCGATTGCTGCAGGTGCTACAGGCGTTTTGACATTGTTGAATGACCCTGCTTCAGGTACTTTGAGCACACCGATTGTAACGGTTGCAGCACAGGAGCAAGAATTGTATGACAACTCTTCTGCTATCGGTGCATATGCTGACATCTTTGGCGCAGGTGTAGGTAACTACTGGTTCCGTTCTAACGGAAGCGAAATCGTACTCGGTGAAGACGGTGGTTTCAAAACCGGTACTGACTATGCTAACATTGCAGGCATCTCTTCTAACTCTTTGAGTGACGCTGACGCTTGGGACGAATATGCTTTAGCTACAAGTCTTACTATCATGCACTGGCCGCAACCAACTCCTGCATTCGGTGAAACAGGTGAATTGAGGAAAGCGTATTACACACCTTTCACTTTGGATATCTCTTACGGTGTGTATCGTGATGCAAGTGGTACCCTCCGCGGCGTATCATCAGGTACAGGTGCATCTGCAATGGCAGTGTTGAACCCTGCTGACGGTGAAGTTTCAGAAATCGAAATGGTTTCAGGTGGTTCAGGCTACACAGGCACTATCACTTTCAACCGCAACCCGATTACAACTGCATTTACCGTATTCGGCGGACCTGACGGTTACATCTTCAACGGTGGTGCTATTTTCGAAACATACAGCGGCATCCAATACGTACGTGATATTCACTACGGTGTAGGTCGTCGTATTCACTAATATGCGATAAAGTCGGTTTAATCACAATCGGCTGAAAAACCGGGCAACGCAAGTTGTCCGGTTTTTTTTTGTTTAAAGACAAGTGTGTAAAGCGAAATTTTTTTTAATCAGGAATAAAAAAAAGCAGAAAATTGCGGTTAATATTTTCAAAATGATTTTATTTGCAGAAAAAAAATGCAACTGACAGGTTTTCGCGAATATTGCCTGTCATTGAAATGCACTACGGAAGAATTGCCTTTTGATGACAGAACGCTTGTTTTTAAGGTCATGGGAAAAATTTTTGCCCTTTGCGACCTCATAACTTTTGACAGTATTTCTTTAAAATGCAACCCCGAACGCGCAATTGAGCTGCGAGCGGAACATGATTGCATTAAAGAGGGCTATCATTTGAGCAAAAAACATTGGAATACCGTCGAATTGACGGGAGAACTGAACGACATTTTTTTGAAAGAATTGATAAAACATTCCTACGATTGTGTTGTCGCAGGATTGCCGAAAAAAACAAAATTGAATGAGGGATTGTAAATTTTCTGTCATTTTAATTTCCAATTTATAATTCAAAATTTATAATTCAAAATGACTATTCACAGAGAAGGTTATCCTACGCTTGCCCTCGTAACGGGTTTGCTCACTGCGCTGAATTTTGGGCTGTATTATTTTTTGCCCGCTTACATCATTGTACAAAATGCCGTACTTTTTTTCAGTGTGATATTGTTTTTGATTGTGTTGCAATTTTTCAGAAATCCAACCGTAGCAAGTGAATTAAACGAAAAGTTTATCATTGCTCCCGCAGACGGCAAAGTCGTCGTGATTGAGGAAACGGAAGAGGGCGAATATTTTAAAGACCGCCGCATACAAGTTTCGATTTTCATGTCGCCTTTTAATGTACACGTGAACAGAAATCCGATGTCAGGCTTGGTGAGTTTTTTTAAATATCACCCCGGTAAATATTTAGTTGCGTGGCACCCGAAATCAAGCCTCGAAAATGAGCGAACAACAAGTGTCATTCGGGACAAATACGGCAGAGAAGTCCTTTTTCGTCAGATAGCGGGCGCACTTGCTCGCCGTATTTGTTGGTACATCAAAGAGGGACAAGTCGTCCGGCAGGGGGACGAGTTCGGTTTTATTAAGTTCGGCTCTCGTGTGGATATTTTTTTGCCATTGGGAACTGAAATTAAAGTTTCGATAGGCGAAAAAACACAAGGCGGCAAAACGGTCGTGGCAGTTTTTTCCGAATAATTCATTTCGAACAATGAAATTTTTTTGACAATTTATCATTTCGATATGCAAAAAAAAATTCTCCTTGCGCCTGATTTATTGAGTTTTACGGTCAGTCGAATGTGCCGGCAGTTGGCGGAAAATCACGGAGATTTTTCCAAAACTGTCATTTTAGGCATTCAACCGCGCGGCAGTTTTTTTGCCAATCGTATTCGCGACCGGATAAAAGAAATTTTCGGAACGGAAGTGCCTACGGGCTATCTCGACGTAACTTTTCACCGCGACGATTTCAGGCGGCGCGACACACCTTTGCGCCCAAACATGACACACGTGCCGTTTTTGACGGAGGGAAAAAAGGTTATATTGGCTGACGACGTTCTTTTTACGGGGCGCACTATCAATGCTGCCCTCAATGCGATGCAGGCTTTCGGTCGTCCCGAAAAGGTCGAATTACTTGTCTTGATTGACCGCTTGTATTCGCGTGAGTTGCCTGTTGCACCTGATTATGTCGGCAAATCCGTCAATACAATTCTATCGCAGCGCGTACTTGTCGAATGGACGGAACAAGGTGCGGAAAAAGATTGCATTTGGCTGCTCGGCGACGACTTTGGTAATGAAGAATCAAAAATTAAGGTAACTGATTAGCCGAGTGTACCGCGAGCTTTAGCTTGCG
>JBPOJO010000390.1:0-1501 GCA_052033485.1 Bacteroidota bacterium
AATAATTTCACATATTTTTCGTCAAATTTTTGATAATCGCGATTGGAAAGTTGCTTTAATGCGGCAGAAATTAAGTCAAAAAAAGGCTCAAAATTTCCGCCCGCCATCTGCCGAACCGCCGGCGTAACGGTATCTTCGCTCACGGGCAAATGGTCAAATTCAGCCAAAACATCGGCAAAATATTCCCAATACAACTCTTTTATGACTTGATTCGGGATTTTGAAAAGGTGTTCGCCGAATTCATTAGTTTTAAAAATGGTTAAATTTCCTAAATAAAATAAAAAACTAACAAACTCACTTTGCCCGAAACGATTTTTTTCAAAATTAAATTGCCGTATCAATTTCGCCGTAACCGCTCCGTCGCGCAAAACTTCCTCCAATACGCGGCGATTTTCCGTCCATTTCAAACGCTCAAAAATCATTTTCAATTTTCCGTAATCGGGTGTAATATTTTCGTCGAGCATTTCATCGGGAAGTTGGTTTTCGTCGGTAAAATGTTTCAAAAAATACAAAACCATGTCAGAATTATACAAGGTATTTTTGGCTTCGGGGTGAAATTTATAGCCGTTGTAAAAAGTCCTCATCACCTCCAAAACTTCTGCTTCACGACTTTTGTCCTCCAAAACTAACAACAATAAGTTGCGAACTTCAGATTCGGTAAAGCCCATTAAGTCGTGAAATTTTTGGGTTAAACTCAGATTTGTTGTTATGTTAAAGCCGCTTGTGAGCGAATCAAGCGTTACGGGAGATACGCCCGTAATGAAATATCGGTCGACTACGCCCGATTGCGAAGCCGTTTTAATAACTTCATAAAACTTTCTTATATAGCCGTTTAGAGAAACGGAAGTTTTAAACTCTTGATAATTTCGCAATAAAATTTCGTTCGTGAAATGGTCGTATTCATCTATAAGAAGGCAAATCGGCGGGTTATTGACTGGAATAATCTCTGAAAAAAAGGCTGATATAATTTTTTCCGCATTATCGCACGAACTAATATAAGCGATTTTTTCCTTGTCTAAAATAGGGTAATTGCCTAAAAAAGTTCTTACAGCTATTACGACAGCGTGATTAAAACCCGCTCTTGAACTTTGGGCAGTTGTCGTATCAATTCCGCTGAAATCAAACTTCAAAATACGGAGAGAGTTTGCCTTAGGAGTTGGGTGTTTTCCGATGTAAGATTTTGAGAATATTTTATCAAATTTTTCTTTTTTATTGATGTCGTAATATTGCTCTAACATGGACAAAAAAAGGCTTTTGCCGAAACGACGCGGACGCAAAAAAGCCGTCAGCCGCTCGCCTGACATTTCCATGCTTTCAATAAAATGTGTTTTATCTACAAATTCATATCCATCAGTCGCAACTTGCTCCAAATTGCTGATTCCGTAAGGAAATTTCACCCTTTTTTTATTTTCCATACCTTTTTTTTGCAAATATAACAAGTTTTTCGGTGTAGCACAGACTTTTGGCAAAGTCCTACAAAATTTCCTTCAAAAACATCTCA
>JBPOJO010000732.1:0-2732 GCA_052033485.1 Bacteroidota bacterium
CACAAAAGAAATTCAAAATGAAATTCTTTCATATTATGACAAAGATATTGCCGTAAAAAATGATTGGTATTTTTTTGGAGTTTATCATGCTTTTTTAGCTCAAAAGCCGCAGGAAGCATTAGCCGTAGGGCAAATCCTCGAAAAATTGTTTAGCTCGCAACCGGAATTTTTAATTGACTTTTTTGAAAATCTTTTAGAAAAACACAAGTTTGAGCATCAAGTTGCCGATTTTTTGACAGAACGTTGGGCAAAATATTTTTATCGAAAAGAAGATGCCGAGAAGGATTATTTAGAGAAACTCAATGCCTTGTATAAGGTATTTGCCCAAAAACATGGACTTGTTTTTCGTCCATTTACTGCCCAAGAAATCAATGACATACCGAATGCTCCCGAAAATATTTTAAAAATGCCTCCCGAGCATTTTAAGCACATCGTGATTGAAAATTTCAGACGATTTAATCATTTGGAATTAAGTAATTTAGGACAATTCAATTTGATAGTCGGGGATAACAATACCGGAAAAACTTCTGTTTTGGAGGCTTTACTTTTTACACCTGACGAACAGGAATTTGCGAAAAGATTGGCATTTGCTCATCTCGAAAGAAGTGCGTCGGCAAGTATCAAAAAACTTCCGAGAAATTTTTGGACAGACTTTGTTTCAAATGCAGGCAAAGAGAATCCTATGACTTGGACACTCAAAGAAAATCGCCGTTTTTGGCAATACAACTTTCCGTTTAAAGGCAAAGAGTTGTCGGCAGATTTTTGGGATAAAACATTTCACTTTGTTAATATGGTCTTTCCCGTTAATGGAAAAGAATTAGACGAGCATTTACAAAACCTTGAAAACAAAGAAAGTATTAAAAATCCGCTTGTTCCTTTCGGTAAAGGCTACCGAGTAGGATTAGACGATATTTATCTTGAAAAAATAAGTCCTTTTAGAAAGTTGCGCCAAGAATTTATTTCGAATATGCAAGTTTTTATCCCTGAAATTGAAGAAATTACAGGAATTGACGGTGGAGGCATCGGCATTGGAGAAGAACATTTTGACGAATCTTTCCCTTTATACCAATACGGAGAAGGAGCAAACAAACTGTTTCGTATTTTGCTTCAACTTACCTTTCAAGAAAATAAGCGGATAATGATTGACGAAATAGATGCGGGCATTCATTTCAGCCGCTTTCCAAAATTTTGGGAAGTTATTTTGAAAGTTGCACATAAGAATAATATCCAAATTTTTGCAACTACGCATAATTTGGAGTGTATTCAGTATTTTAAGGAGGTTTTGGAGGATGGAGCAATTTCAAGTAAGGATTTTGATATTGAAAAGGTGCGCCAAGCATCAAGAGTGATTACTTTGAGAGTAGCACCTGATAGTGCAATTAAGGCAACCACACGAACTTATGAAGAGTTCTCTTATTCAATTGAACGTGGTTCCATGACTTTCAGAGGAGGTGAATTGTGAAAAAATTCTTAATAGTAGTTGAAGGTATCGCTGACGCTGTTTTTATAAAAAGTGTTCTCTTTTTTTTATTCGAAAGGAATGAAAAATTCTCACAAGCTACTGCACTCCCTAAAAAGAAACAAAAAGATGCAGAGAAAGAAATTGACAGAAAAATTAAAAACGAAGAAATTGCATTTTTAGATGTTTTTGTAAGCCCTAAAATTAAAATTGCAATTTTGGGAGGTTGTACAAAAATAAAAAAATTTAGTTCTGATTTGATTGAATATCATCAAAATGGTTTTAACATTTTAATGATTCAAGACGCAGATGCCGAAAGTAAAGATTTTGGTACTCTTAATAGAAGAATGAACTACTTGGAAGAGCAAAAGCAAAGTTTAAATTTAGAATTCGACACCTTTCTTTTTCCTAATCACCAAGACGACGGCGATTTGGAAACACTTTTACTTCAAATTGTTCATCAAGAAAAGTTTGCCGATTTTTCTAAGTGTTACAACAGCTATGTTAGTTGTGTAAAAAACTTTTGTGAAGAAAAAGATACAGAAAAGGAGCTATTAGAAAACAAAAACCAAATTTTTAGCTTCGTTGCTTCCTATCAGGGGCGTGCAATGGCTGCGGAGGGAGTCAGAAACTATAACACAGAACTTTGGGATTTGGAGAATAAAGCTCTAATGCCGTTAAAATCGTTTTTACAAAAACATTTAGGGTAAGCCGGGAGATTTCAGAATTTGTTGCTTTCAACTTATAGTAATCTCATAGGCACTTTTTTCGCTACAAACTACACTCTTAGGCGCGCCCAATTTAAGAAATCTTTATCAGTAAAAAATGTGTATGGGTGGTTACAACAGACTTCTGACAAATATAGTTAAACAGTCTGTCTGTTTTTGATACGCCTTTGATAAACACCTTCATAAAGCGTTTGTAATCAGCGGAATTTATGCCAAAAAGTCAAGCATCAAAACTTTTCCAACCCGATTTCAGACTGTCCGAAAAGTCAATTCAGGAAATTTAAAACCAAATAAAATTTTGTTATTTCCGTTTTTGAGCATTACATTAGAGAAAAAATGACGGTTTTGAGGCAATTTCTATCAAAAAAAATTATCTTTGGGGCTTAAAATGCAAACAACGAAATTATATTTGGTTTGTCAGATTTAAAACGTACTTTTCGGACAGGCTCAAAATACGCCTTTAGGCGTTGCATATTGGTAGAAAATAGTTCATATTCTCTTTGTTGTTCCGTTAGGAACTGTATATTTTTAGCAAATCAATTTCC
>JBPOJO010000218.1:0-16073 GCA_052033485.1 Bacteroidota bacterium
ATGATTTTATAGTTTAAATTTTTGAAACGATTTAGCCGGTTTGTCAAAAATTGTACATCGAGCTTGAGCATGCGACCTTGTATTCTCCTTTTGACATTGCTTCCTCCAAATCCGCAAGCTAAGGCTCGCGGTACACGCCGGCTAAACAAATGAAAAAATATGTTGTGCGCAATGAACCTAATGAAAAAGTGTCAAAATATACCGGTTTAACAATCGGACAAGTTGAAAAAATTCGACATGAAGTAAGCTAAAAAGAACTTTATTCCCTTTCGAGTAAAAGAAACGCAGTAAAATAACGGCTAAAATCCAATTCTCCTGCTCAATTTTGGAATATCGTACTACAAAGAAGTGCGAAATTGTCATACGAAAGGGAATAAACAATCAAATTGTAAAAAAAGAGTAAAAACCAATAGACCCTGAATTTTTTTTTAAAGGTTTTTTTTTAAAAAAAGAAACAAGGAATAACAAAATAATGTAGCTTTGCGGCAAATTCAAAAGCAATGAAAGAAATTTTTTTTTGGAAAAATTGGCAAAAAAAATACCGCTACCTATACCTGTTTTGTCTGACCGTGTTTTTGGCAAATTGGTTCACTTATTTAGCCGCTTCATTTTTCGGTACGGAATATTTTGCCGGATGGCAGACAGTCGGAGAAATTGACAATATTACAACCCTCCGCGAAGGAATTTCCGTTGCATTTTTTGAAATGAGTCCGGAAGTTCACAGTTTTTTGGTTTCCAATTTTTTTAACATTGCACCTTTTCGCCTCGACGGCAATGCAAGTTTATACTATCTCACGGTGCTTTTTTTCGGTTTTGTTCTGATATTAACGGTTTCTGCCTATATGAATCGCTTGTGGTTCATTTTGACAAATGCAGCTTTGATTTTGCATTTGTCATTCACAAGTTTCGGGACTATGACCTTCAAAAGCAATCAAATTGCATCGGGCGACCCGTATAATATTTTTTTCCTACTCTGTTTATTGCTTTTTTTCCCGCTGAATTTTTACCTGCATACTAAAAAAAGTGCGCTCAGTTTGCCGATAAGATTTATTTTGTTCGGCTTGCTGACTCTCGGCGCAGGCTATTTCTTTGTCAATCATTACGCACAAGTGCAGGAAAAAGCAGTTTTTGTGGCTAATTACGGCTTTTTAATGCCTATGGCGGTTACTTTTTTATTTACATTTTTTAATGCTAATGAAATTATTCACGGCATTTTTTATCTCACGGCACGGGGCGGACAAAGCAGTTATCGCAATTTCGGCATTTTTACGGTACTTTATTTGGCTAATTTGGCTTATTCCTTTTTAAAATCCATTCATTTTATAGATTTTGACATTTTGCACCTTAATCCGTTTATCATTTTCGGAATTACGGTTTTTATTGGGCTTTGGGGCTTTCGCAGAAAAGAGCCGCAATACGAAAATGCTGTTCAATTTACTCCGGCAGGGGCTTTTTTATATCTCGGAACAGCGATGATTGCCATGAGCAGCATCGCTTATTCGTTCGTAACCGGCAATTCGCCCGTCATAGAGGTGTACGAAGACATGATTCTTTTTTCGCACATCGGTTTCGGAATTGGCATGGCTGCTTATGTCATGGGCAACTTTTCGCTTGATTTTGCAACCGGCGAAAACCTTGTTCCGCGCCTTTGGAAACCGAATGTACTCTCCTATTTAGCTGCGGGCACGTTCGGTGTGGTCATTTTTATCATCTTTTTGTTCCGTTATGATTTTTATATGTACCGACAAATGCACGCAGGTTACAACATCGGACTTGCTGATGCGTATTGGCTCGACGGCGAAAAAAATGTGGCGGAAGAATTTTACAAAAAATCTTTGCAGCACGATGCAACAAATGAGCGTGCGAACTTTATGATGTGTATGCTTTGGGAAGAAAAAAACAGTCCGAATGAAGTAAAAAAATATCTCACAAACGCGCTCGAAAAAAATCCTTCCCCGCAGTTTTATGCCTATGCCGCAACGGTTTACGCGCGAACAAACGACAGTGAAGAAGCCCTCAAAATTCTCAAACGCGGCATTGAAAAACACCCTCGAAGCGCGGAATTATATAACAACACGGCAATTCTTCAAATGCAACTTTTGCAGGGCGATAATGCTTTGGATAATTTTTTGAAAGCAAAAGAATTCTCTTTCGGCGAACAAAAGGCTCTTATTGAGGGAAATATGTACATTTTGTGGGCAAAATTCAACATCAACCGTGATATGAGTTTGTACTTGGATAAGCCGAAAAATATCACAGGACAAGCAAATTATTTAGCCGTTCGTAATGCCGAAAATAAAATTGCCGTTGAAATGTTGACGGACAAAACACTGTTTAAGGACTCGGTTCTCACCGGTGAAAAATTGTGTTTTTTGTACAATTATGCCCTCAATAAAGTCGGAGAAAGCGAAAAAGACGCGGCGGAAATCATTAATCGTTCGCTGCAATGCGCCGAAAACGGGCAATATCACACTTTTTTGCTTTTTGCAAAAGCGAATATGCTTTATTATCAAGGAAATGTGCATGAGGCAATTTTAATCATTCGGCACATACTTTCCGGCAATTCGGCGAATCCATATCATGCGAATCTTGCCGCAGTTTGGCTCAGCGAACACGGTCAATTTGAGGAAGCAGCCCGTTATTTTCAGGAAGCGATGCTCGGACATAAAAATGACGCTGCGCTGAATCGCTCCGTTGTTTTGAGCGAATTGGACGACAAGTCCTCCGCTGTGCGTTGGTGGCGCGCTTTCGATACTTTGCCCACGCATCCGTATCATACGATTGCAAAAGATATGCTTGCCGTTCTTGTGTCCGACAGTTTAAAAAAGAATGACATAAAAAAGGCAAGTGAGCAGAAAAAATTGCAGTATTTGCATTATCAAAATAAAAATTTGACACACAAAGAATATTTTGAAGTAGTCAAAACGATTGAAGAACAGAGTTTTGTCGCGAACGCCGTTTTGGACAGAATTGAATTTGTTTTGGAAAAAAATCAGTTAGATTCGGCGTTGAGCTACCGAAGCGCGTTGACGGGTTTGTTAAATTTAAACAATGCTACCTTAAATCGTATTAAAATGTGTGATTTGCGTTTGCTTGCCGAGACGGGGCAATTTGAAAAAATGCTGCCGCTCCTCAACGAACCCGATGAAAACAGAAAAACTGCCGCACAAAAAAAATTATATCGTGCTGTGTATCAGGCAGGTATGAAAACCGATGCGACAAAGTTGTTTGAAGAAGCGCAAAAAAGTTTGCCTTTTGAGCCGGTTCTCTATGAAAAAGCTGCGAAATATTTTCGTGAAATCAAAAAGACTGAAAAGGCTTATGAATTTGTATTGAAAGGAATACAAATTGCTCCCGAAAATCCGAAAATTTACAGAATTTATCTGTTCTTGGCTTTAGAATTGGGCTATCGACGTTATGCGGAAGAAGCATACCGAGAATTACGAAGCCTCATTTCGCCCTCAGAACGCGATATTTTGAAAGCAGAATATGAAAAAGAATACCAAAAATTGCTTGATAATGAGCAAAATTGGTAGAAAAAAAAGCAGTTTAGAATTACGGCATTTTAACAAAGCACTTTGAATTTTAAATCCGAGAAAGTAGCAGGTGAAAAACAGGCATTGCCGCCGTTTCGCCGCCAAACTGCATTTTCCACCGCAGTAGGTTTTCATTTAAGCCCGATTCTCCGTCAGAAATGCCGAAACTGAACATTGATTCGGGATTATTTTCAATCAAAAAAGTACAAAGTGCGTCCAAAAAAAAGTGCTTTTTTGCCTTTTCGTTTGCCGCAAAATATTGAAAATGAAGAAAACTATTGTCCGAAAAATAATCAAAAACCAATGCGCCTGCCGTTGTTTTACCCTCATGCACAAGCGTATACAGGCGTATGTTATGCGGAAAAAGTCGTGTTAAAAATTCCATTTCCGCAAGAGAATGAACCGGATTTTTGCCGTATTTTTCCGTCAAAACTTCACGCAAAATTGCCCAAAATTCCGGTAAATTGCCGTTCGATAAAATTTCAACATTTGAAGAGGGAAAACGGCGCAAATTGCGAATTTTTTGCTCCGAAAATCCTTTTTTCCTTTCCCCTAAAACAGGCAAAATAACATTTGTATTGCATTTTACAAGTCTCGCCCCTGCGGAAGAGTACAATGCCCAAAAATCCTCATTTCCCGTCAAAAATCGTGCTTGCGCTCTGAAAAAGCACTCCGTAAAACCGATTTTTTTTAAAAATTCGATGGCAAGCGATATAATGATTTTCTTTTTGAAAAAATTTTCACCTTTTTTAAACAAAAAATCACCAAAGGTCAGTCCTTCATGCGAAAAAAAAACCGTCCCGCGACGGTTTGCAGGCAATAAAGCCTTTAATTTCCCCGCTTCAAAAATTAACAATGAAAAATCCTCAAATCGGTCTTGATGATAAGACATGTAATCACGGTGAAAAAAAAACAAATGCCCCTCCGCGCCCACAAAATCATTCCAACTGTTTTGATGCTCGTCCGAAAACGGAATAATGTTAAACATTTAAAAATCAATCATTTACTAAACTTTTAATCTCTTTTTCCTTGTGCGGGGTCGCGTTTGCGATTGTACTTCGGTACGGATTGACCGTAAAGCGGGTCTTTCGGGGCAAAAAGTGTGGTGAAAAAACCGCCTCTTTTGCCTTTTACTAATTTTCCTTCATGATAATGCGTCATGCGAACGTGGCACTCTTCAAGTTTGCACTTTTTGGGCTTTTTTTTACTTTTAGCCGTCGCTTCTTCGCCGCTTTCTCCTTTTTTCGGTTCGTTGCCTTTACAGCTCACAAAAAAGGAAAAGCTGCATAAAAGCCCTAAAAACAGCATATTGCGTAAAAAATTGACCCGAATTTTTTTTCTCATCTTAATTAAAATTTTGTTGTAAATACTCCTCTTTTTGAAACGTTTTGAGCCAAAAAATATTTTTCACGGCTCAAAAAGAAAAGCAAAAGAATTTGTGCTTTTTTGCATTTTTACAAAAATAGCAATTATTTTTGTATTCTCAAAAACTACATAATGTCAGTAAAAAAATTTCTGTCAAAGCTGCATCTTGCCGAAAAACTATTCGATTTGCACGAAGATGCTTTTAAAGCTAAAAATTACCGAAATTGGGCATATCAAATTGAACAACTCGAAGGACGAAACATTATTGAAATGTCCGAAGCCGAACTTTCCGCACTCGGTTTGTCGACTTCTTTGCTCAAAAGATTAAAAGATTTTAAAACGCTGAATTCTTTTCCCGAATTGGATTTTATCCTCGAAAAAACGCCCGAAGGAGTTACCGATATGCTTTCCGTGAAAGGTTTAGGGGCAAAAAAAACGCGCGTTTTATGGAAAGATGCCGGCATTTTCGACCTTGAAAGCCTTAAAATCGCTTGTGAAAAAGGAGAAATTGCTAAAATTAAGGGTTTCGGCGAAAAAACGCAATCACAAATATTAGAAAATATTCAATTTAAAGCCTCGCAAACGGGCTATTTTCTGCTTGATACAAGTTTGCAATACGGGCTATACCTATTGCAAAAAATAAAAGAAATTCCGGAAGTCGAAAAAGCAGAACTTTGCGGAACACTTGCGCGTTATTCGCCTTTAAATGAGCGTATTGAAGTGCTGTTTTCGGCACAAAATAAAAATGAAGTTTTTCAAAAAATCACTCACATCGAAGGAATTGAAGTTGGTAAAAAAGTCAGCACGTTCAGTTTGCAAGGCAATTTTGAAGACAATTATATGCCGTTTTCCATCCATTTTTGCCGCCCCGAACACTTTGAAAGCGAACTTTTTTACCTCACATCATCGCCTTCGCATTTGAGTTTTTCAGCTTCAAACGGGGATTCTTTGGGAAAAATTGCCCTTCGTAATCGCAATTTTTCTGTCAAAGAAATCTACGAAAAAGTCTCTTTGCCACTTTTGCCCGCGCATTTGCGCGAAGACAGGCATTTTATTACGCCGGCTTTAATTGAAAATATTCCGCAACTGATTGCAAAAGAAGACATTAAGGGCATAATGCACGCTCATTCGACGTACAGTGACGGTGCAAACAGTTTGCGCGAAATGTCGCTCGCCTGCATTCAATCGGGTTTTTCCTATCTCGGTATAACGGAACATTCACAATCGGCAACTTATGCGCGTGGCTTAAAACCCGAAGATGTTTTGCGACAACACGATGAAATTGACCGCCTAAACGAAGAATTAGCCCCTTTCCGAATTTTAAAAGGTATCGAATCCGACATTTTGAGCGACGGAAACTTGGACTATCCGGACGAAATTTTGTCAAAATTTGATTTTATCATAGCCTCCGTTCATTCAGGATTAAGCATGAGCGAAGAAAAGGCTACCGAAAGGATTATTAAAGCGGCGATGAACCCTTACACGCATATTCTCGGACATTTGACCGGCAGACTTTTGCTCAAAAGAGAGGGCTATCCGCTTGATATTAAGGCTGTTATAGATACTTGCGCCGAATTTCGTACGGCAATCGAAATCAACGCAAATCCGTATCGTTTAGACTTGGATTGGCGCAATGTACATTACGCGCTTTCAAAAGGCGTTCAAATTGTCATTTCGCCCGACGCGCATAATGTGCAAGACATATCGCATTTCGCCTACGGCATACACATCGGCATAAAAGGCGGTTTGACGAAGAAAATGACCTTAAATGCTCGTTCTGCGGAAGAGATTCTAAAATATTTTGCCTCAAAAAATCAATTTGCATGATATTTGTTTAGTCTTTTTGATTCAACCATGTGTTATTCGACAAAAAATTTACCCTACAATGCACCGCATTTTTGTCATTTTTTTATTCATTATTTTTGCTTCTGACGGTCTTTTTGCTCAAAAAAAGGGTGTCATAGACAGTCTTGAAAACGCACTCAAAACAGCAAAAGATACCGCAAAAGTTGAGATTCTGCTCAAATTGTGTTGGGAAAGTCGAAATGCGGAATTTAATCACGCGATTGCTTACGGCAATGAAGCGCGTGCGCTTGCTGAAAAATACAATTATCCGCGACAATTGTCAACTTCTTACAATTTTCTCGGGGTTGTTTACCGCAACATCGGCAATTATTCGCGCTCTATGCAAATGTTTTTGGAGGGGAAAAAAGTCGCGGAAAAAAATAATGATTTGACGGAAGTGGCTTACTCCGAAAATAATATCGGCGATATCATGCGACAGCAGGGGAATTTGCGTGATGCCGAAAAACGAATAAAAAAAGCGGAGGATATTTTCAGAGCCTTAAACGATTCGGTCGGCTTGGCGTATGCCCTTTTGCGCATGACGGAAGTGTATTTTGAGAGAAAACGTTATGACGATGCGCAAAAATTTGTGTTTGAGTGCATCAATATTCGAAAAAGGCAAAATAATGAAGGCGGATTGCAATCGGCGTATAATCGGGTCGGAAAAATTTATTTGGCACAAAAAAATTACATTCTTGCCTTTGAATATTTGCACGCTTCATTGAGCATCAGTTCAAAAATGGGCGACAGAAGGAGCATTATTTCGAGCAAAATTGACATAGGAAAAGTTCATTATTCGCTCAACAGTTTGGACAGTGCCGCTTTTTATGCTGATGCCGCTTTGTTAGCCGCACTCAAATCGGGTTCAAAACACCTCACAAAAGACTCCTATTTGTTGCACGCAAAAGTTGCGCATGCAAGAGGGGACAACACAAAAGCCTACGAATTTCAAGCAAAATATGCAGAGGTGTACGAAGAAATTCTCGGAGAATCTACACAACGCGCGATAGAATCCATGCAATTTACCTACGATTTGGAAAAAAAGCAAACAGAATTGGATTTGTTGAACAAAGAAAAACAGGTCAGTAACACGATTCAAACAGCAACAGGAATTGTTGTGTTTTTATTGTTTTTGTTTGTATTGTTCCTTGTCAAAAATATCAAAGAGAGAAACGCGGTGAACAGGTCTTTGCAGGAAAAAAATGCAGAAATCAGCAGCATTGCCGATACGCTTTCCCTTGCTAATCAGGAAATTACGGAACAAAAGGTTTTATTGGACAAAAAAAATCAAGCCATTACGGACAGTTTAAATTATGCAAAACGCATTCAAGCAACGATTTTGCCTTCACGCACCTATTTTAAAAAATTTATTCCCGAAATGTTTGTTTTTTTCCGCCCGAAAGATATTGTGAGCGGTGATTTTTATTGGTTTCACGAAAATATCAGCGAAGGAGGCTCAAAAATCGTGCTTGTTGCGGCTGATTGCACGGGACACGGCGTTCCGGGTGCTTTTATGTCCCTCATCGGCGCGACTTTGCTCAATAAAATTGTGAAAGACGCAGGAAATTTTTGCCCTTATAAAATTTTACAGCAATTAGACATTGCAATTCAACAAGATTTGCGGCAAAAAGATACCGGAAATATGGACGGCATGGACGCAGCCGTCGTGATGATTGATTTAGAGGAGCAAAAATTGTATTTTTCGGGGGCTAAAAACCCACTTTTTTGTGTTCAAAACGGCGAAATAATCTTTGTAAAAGGCAGCAAATTTTCGGTCGGCGGAGATTATTCCAAACACAGTTACGAAATTTTTGAGTTGGACTTAAAAAATTCACTGACGGATTTTTACATTTATTCCGACGGTTTTCAAGACCAATTCGGCGGTAAATCAGGCAAAAAATTCATGAGTAAAAATTTCAGACAATTGCTTTGGGATATTCACAAGGAAAGCTCAGAAAAGCAACTCGAAATGCTCAAAACGGCACTTTTTGACTTTCAAGGCAAAGAAAATCAAGTCGACGATGTCTTGGTTATCGGCTGCCGACTTGACTTTGTTGTCAAATAGCAATTTTCAATTGACAAATTGTCAATTGTCAATTGAAAATTGAAAATTAATTTCCCCCATTTTTTTGCTTGTCATACCGAATTTTTCACGCATGCGCGCAAATTCTTGTAAGATTTTTTCTAAATTTTTAAGGTTTTCTTCGGTTTCTTTTCCGAAATTATGCGGGTGCCACCAAAGGTGAAAAATCGCCTTATTTTGTGCTGCTTCGCGCAAACTGCCTTTAATTCTGCCGAGATGCAATGCGTTAAAATTTTTCATAAAGCCGACTTGCGGGCGCAAAAAACGGCTCGCCGGAATATTTAAAAGCAGGTTATCTTTGGCGTTTTTTTTCACACGACTTATTTCCGCAATCTTTTCTGCGGTATAGACGTGATGTCCCGTGAAATTGAGATGCGCATCGGCTAAACGAACGGCACGCAGCCAAATTTTTTCTTGCTCACGGCTGACAGGCAGATAAAAACGGGACAATTCCGTACCGCGATAATGCGTATAACCGAATTTTTTCAGCACGGCAAGACTTCGCAAAGTAAATTGATTTCGGGGAAAAACAATAGATTTTAAATCAATATTTTTATCTTTTGCGATATCGGCGGCAGCCTTTAAATCAGCTTCAAAAGCATCGGAATTTTCATGCGGTTCGAGGCAGTAAAAATGCGAAAATGTATGCGAGGCAATTTCTTGCCGCGGCGTTTGCGCAATTTTTTCCAAGAGTGAAAAACCAAAATGATACGGGTCATTTTTTTCGTCCGTGCCCACTGCGTCGAAATAATCGTGGCGGAAAGGAGAGCGAATCGGATTTTGATAAAGCGGCAATTTTTCGGGCATAAAAGCCAAAATTTCTTCTTTATTTCGTGCAAAAAGCAAACCGACACTTGCCCAAGTAGCGGCAACTTGGTATTTTTCAAAAAGTTCGAGCATTCTCGGCAGTGCATTTCGAACGCCCAAAATATTTTCGCCGTATTCTCTCATGTTGCGCGTATCATGCACTCCCCATGCCAATTCAAAATCCAATGAAATGACCAATATTCCGTTTTCAAAAACCATTTTTTCTGCATTTATACGCCAAACATCAATTTTCAAAAGTACAATGAATTTTTGAAAAACAAAATTTCAGGGCTTGTTCATAAAAAATTAAACCTGTTTTTTGAGCTGTGTAATGTGAGCATCTTGCTCACAAACGGCAAGCAAGATGCTTGCAATACTTTGTTTGCATCGCCCGACTAAAATTCATGCCGTTAAGCGATAAAATTAACGAGCAAATATTTTTTTTGAGCATGCGCTAAACAAAATTTTGATTTCGAAAAAAAGTGCTTATTTTTGTATTTTCGCAAAAAATAAAGGATTTCATGCTTGCACCCATCGTACTTTTTACCTATAATCGCCCGTTTCACACAGAGCAGACACTCTTCGCACTTGAAAAAAATGAAAAAGCCAATGAATCTGTTTTGTACATTTTTGCCGACGGGCTGAAAGAAAATGCCGGTGAAATTGAAGTGCAAAAAGTCCTTGAGCTGCGAAAAGTCATTCGTAAAAATTGGCAATTCAAAGAAATTTACCTTGTAGAACGCGAAAAAAATTGGGGACTTGCCGACAATGTAACAGACGGGATTAGTGAAATTGTCAGTCAATACGGCAAAGTTATCGTTCTTGAAGACGATTTACTGACTTCGCCTTTTTTTCTGAATTATTGCAATGAAGCCCTCAATTTGTATGAAAACGAAAAAAATGTGTATTCCGTCAATGCTTTTCAATTTCCCCTGCCTGTTACCGAATTTGAAACTTTTTTATGTCCCTTAGGCACAAGTTCATGGGGGTGGGCAACGTGGGCAGACCGTTGGAAAGTCTTTGAAAAAGTGCCGAAATATAAAAATTTAATCCAAAATAATGATTATTTAAGAAATCGTTTTAACTTTGCGGGCTATGATTACGCAAAAATGCTTGACAATCCAAAATCATGGGCGATTCGTTGGTATTATTCGGTTTTTATGCAAAACGGACTTGGAATTTTTCCGACAATTTCTTTGGTACAAAACATAGGATTTGACGGCAGCGGAGAAAATTGCGGGGATTTATTAAAAACGAATGGTGTTTTCTCAGAGGGAGTCGGCAAATTAATCAAACAAACCGATTTGAATATGGAGTATATCAACCTCATGCTGTTGGCTTTAAAACCATTGGCAAAAACACCCGAAATTACTAAAAAATCGTTTTTTTTACGTTTATTAAATTTATTTCAATCATGAAAATTCTTTTACAAAAACTTTTCGCTAAAATAATACAATCTGGCTTTGTTTTACAAAATCCTTATATCAATTACGAATTAATAGAAAATAAGTTAAATATTTTGAATATTCAAAGATGTTCAGCGAATGTAACACAGAATAATCTTGCTCAATTCTATTCGGAAGCAGTCGTACACAATTTGCAAAATAACCCTGCAAAAATCATTATTAACGAAAATTCGCATATAAGAGGAGAATTGTTGATTTTTGCCCATGCAGGCAGCATTACAATCGGCGAAAATTGTTATGTCGGAAAAAATACGGCAATTTGGAGTGCAAATGAAGTCAAAATAGGCAATAACGTGCTAATTTCGCATAATTGCAATATCATTGACACAAATTCGCATGAGCTAAATCACCTTGAACGAGCGGAAAGTTATCAAAAAATGCTTCGGAACGGGCATCGAAAAACGCCTCCGAACGTTCTATCCGCGCCGATTTTTATTGATGATTTTGCTTGGCTCAGTTTTAATGTAACAGTCTTAAAAGGCGTTAAAATCGGAAAAGGTGCTATTGTCGGGGCAAATTCTGTTGTAACAAAAGACGTAGAGGATTTTACCCTTGTTGCGGGTAATCCTGCAAAATTTGTCAAAAAAACACAAAAAATATGATTGGAAAACTTGTTAATCGTTATCTGCACATGCAAAAACAAAAGGCTGAACAACAAAAATCAGCCCTCCGCGCAGAATACTTACAAAACGGTCAAATTCCGTGGGCTCCGGGGTATTGGGAATACCGCAACGAAAAAATTTCGGAAGCGATTAGTAATCAAGATATTATGCAATGTGTTATTCAAAAGAAGCTGCCCGAAAATTTTGGGATAAAATTAGATGAGCGCATTGTTGAATATGCTTGGCTTTTCAGCAGATTGCCCTCAGGAAATTTAAAAATGCTTGATGCGGGTTCAACTTTCAATTTTGATTTTATTGTCAATCACCCCAAAATCGCCGAGAAAGAATTAACAATTTTAACATACTCACCCGAAAAAAATAACTTTAACGAAAAGCGAATTTCATATCAATATGCTGATTTAAGAGATATACCTTTTCGCGACGAATGTTTTGATTTAATTGTTTCACAATCAACGATTGAACACATTGACATGGACAATTCAATTTATGGTTATGACATTGAACATCATCAAGAAAATATCAAAAAATCTTATGATTATTTAATAGCTGTTAAAGAAATGTTGCGTATTTTGAAAAAAGGCGGTCAACTGATGATTACTTTTCCTTTCGGGAAATTTGAAAATCACGGTTTTTTTCAGCAATTTGATGACGAAATGACAGAAAAAATTTTAGATTTATTAACAAAAACAGGCGAGGTGCAAACAAATTTTTTCAGCTATACCAAAACAGGTTGGGTAGCTTGTACGCAATCAGATTGCAATGAAATAGTTTCATACAATCCGCACACCGGCAGAGGCAAAGGGGAGGACGGCGCGGCACATTGCCGAGCTGTTGCTTGTTTACACTTATCAAAAAAATGATGACTTGGGAAGAAACCATTCAGTATATTCGCAGTGTACCCGAATACAAAAGTTTAGTTGAACTTGCCTATTTTGAGGAAGACTTGGTGTTGAATGTTGAGCGATTCAAACACTCGGAAGAATGCAAAGAAACGCTGATTTTGTTTAAAGAATACGCTCCGACGGCTCAAAAAATTTTGGATATCGGAGCGGGAAACGGCATTTCCTGCATTGTTTGGGCACTTTCGGGCTTTCAGGTTACGGTTGTTGAGCCTGACAAAAGCGATACGATAGGCGCGGGCGCAATTCGCAAGTTAAAAGCGCATTATAATTTAGAAAATTTAACTATTTATGAATCTTTCGCAGAAGAAATTGCATTTGAGAGCGAAACTTTCGACATCGTCTATGCGCGTCAATGCATGCATCACGCTTACGACCTGAATAAATTCGTAGCGGAAGCAAGCAGAGTTTTGAAAAGAAACGGACTTTTTATCACGATTCGCGACCATGTAATTTTCGGAGACAATGACAAAAAGCTATTTTTGAACAGCCATCCATTGCAAAAATATTACGGAGGAGAAAATGCTTTTGAGCCACAAGAATATGAAAATGCAATGAAAAATGCGGCTCTAACGCTTAAAAAAAGAATAAAATTTTACGACAATATCATCAATTATTTTCCGCGTTCCCGTCGGGAAGTTGAGGACTTTATGCAGAATCAAAAACAGAAACGTAAAGAAAATTTGCGAAATAAAGTTTCATTTCTTGCCGAATTGCCATTTTTTTCTTTTCTTTACAATTTTTACCTTGACAAAAAAGTCGGCGAAATCAAACCGCTTGATGAGCGAGAAGTTCCCGGTCGTTTGTATTCATACATTTGCATCAAAGAATGAAAATCATAGTTATCGGCTCTTCGGGCTTTATCGGAAGCCATTGTATTAAATATTTTAACCAAAAAGGTTTTAAAGTATTTGCTGCGCCGCATGTTCTTAACTTTGACGACCTATTTCAGCAAAACACTTTTGATGTGTGCATTAATGCGTCAGGCTCGGCAAATGTGGGCTTATCCTTTGAAAATCCTGTCAAAGATTTTGAGTTAAATGTTGTGAATGTACATAAAATTTTAACAGCTATTCGCAGTTTTAATCCCGATTGTAAACTCTTAAATTTTTCGAGTGCGTCCGTTTACGGCAATCCCGCTTGTTTGCCCGTCAAAGAGAGTGCGAAACTTGCGCCACTATCTCCTTACGGATTTCATAAATTGCAAAGTGAGTATTTATTAACCGAATATCACCGATTTTTTGGCATAAAGACTTGTAATTTGAGGGTTTTTTCGGCATACGGAACAGGCTTAAAAAAACAGTTATTTTGGGATTTGTTCCAAAAAAGTAAAAAAAATACTCGCATAGAAATATTCGGAACAGGTGAAGAATCAAGAGATTTTATTTTCATTGACGATTTATTGACAGTTATTGACTTAATAATACAAAACGGAAAATTCAACGGAGATTGTATCAATGTCGCGTCGGGGATAGAAATCAAAATAAAAGATGCCGTTCGGATTTTTTATGGTTTATTCGATGCGGAAATTGACTATTTTTTTTCGGGAAAGGAAAAAATCGGCGACCCTAAAAATTGGCTTGCTGATATTCAACAAATCAAAAAAATGGGCTTTTCACCACAATTTTCTATTGAAACAGGTTTAAAACAATACATAAAATGGCTAAAAAACTGCGATTAACTTTGCGCTACTCCTATAATGAAAGTTGGATTGGAGGCACTTACTACATACAAAATTTATTAAATTCCTTAAAAAAATTAAACGATACAGACAGACCGTTTTTAAATATTTATGCACTGCCGAAAGACTGTGAAAGTCTTCAAAAATTAGACTACCCTGACTTGAGTTTTCATCATGCGGAAATGAAATATTCACTTTTTGAAAGAATTATTAACAAACTTTGGCGTACTTTCTTTCATGTTAACTTCTTTGAAAAGTTACCTAATCCCGATAATACCGATATTTTATTTCCGATACACTTAGATTATTTTTCTTCATTAATGCCGGTAGAGCAAACTATTTTTTGGATTCCTGATTTTCAGGAAAGGCATCTTCCCATGCTTTTTTCGGAAGAAGAATTACAACGGAGAAAAAATTGGCAGTCCAAAATAGCGGAAATGAAAACAAACGTTTTGTTCAGCAGTCAAGATGCTTTAAATGATTTTAAGACTTTTTATCCGCAATCCCGATGCCGGTTATTTGTTGTTCCTTTTACTGTTTCTCATCCTGATTTTCAAGACATTAGCATAGAAGATTTGCGTATAAAATACGGCATTAAAGGTGAATACTTTTTTTCGCCAAATCAATTTTGGAAACATAAAAATCACCAAGTTGTTTTAGACGCTTTATTGATTCTGAAACAAAACGGCTTAAAGACGCAGGTAATTTTTACCGGCAAAGAGGAAGATTACCGCAATCCCGATTATTTTCCGTCTCTTATGCGGTTTGTGAAAGAAAATGATTTAAGCGAAAATGTTAAATTTTTAGGGTTTATTGACCGAAGAGAGCAATTACAACTTATGAAAAATAGCTTTGCTGTCATTCAACCATCACTTTTTGAGGGTTGGAGTACGGTAGTTGAAGATGCAAAAGCATTGAATCAATTTATCATTTTGTCAAATTTGCCGGTTCATATTGAACAAATTCAAAAGAATGTTTGCTTTTTTGACCCTAAAAATGCCGAAGAATTGGCAAAAAAAATCACTTTTTTCTCAAATAATCCACCCGAAATTGAAATTATTCCGTATAACAAAGATGCTTTTGGAAATGGATTTTTGAAAATGCTAAATTTCGTCAAAAACACCTAACAAATCACAAAATAAATGAAAAAACTTTTTTATATGCTCATTCTTCTTTTACAATTATTTTGTATCAGCGGACAAGCGCAAAATATTCGCGATTTTAAAGTAAAAAATGCTCAAAATGCAGCAGAAAGAACACTTTTGCTTGATATGTTTCGAGCAAAATTGTTCGAAGAATACAAGCAGGAATTTATTTTTGTGGTTGATGTTTTTAAAGTCAACAAACAATATGCTTGGTTTTCAGGGCGCGCGCAGCGAAAAGACGGGAAAGAAATTCTCATTAAAGAAGATGAAGACTGCTGCGGCGTACAAGCTTTGTTCAAAAAAAGCGGCACAAAATGGCTTATTGCAGCATCGGCTGCTTTTCCGACAGACGCTTGGTATGACCACATTTGGGAAGAATATCCCGGCTGCGAAGAACTTTTGGAAAAAAATGAGGATTAATTTTCTTAATGTTTTTCAAAAATAATTTTTCTGTTTTTTACAAAATTTCCTTCGAAAACATCTCATCTTTCACGACCACAAGCGATAAACAAAATCCAAAAGTCAATTGTCTGCCCGTGATAAAATTTTTCTAAAAAAATTCGATTTTTTTGCTTAATTTTTACAAAATTTGATATATTTGCTTTCGGAAAATTAATATTATT
>JBPOJO010000312.1:0-3718 GCA_052033485.1 Bacteroidota bacterium
AAACCGTCATACCTGCTTTCAAAATTATGTTTTAATTGAAAAGACAAAGTATAATTGCAACCGGCTGCTGAAAAATCGTAATTCGGCGTAAAAAGTGCACCGTCTTGTGAATCAAGATAATTTCCGACTAAGCCCGTAACCCAAGCGTTCGAACCGCTCACCGTTCCGTTTTTGCCGGCAACAGCCGAATTACCTCTTTCCCAATTTGTCGGTGTTCCTGCCGATGCACAACCGGGTGTAACGGGTTTTGCTGCTGTGGCAAAATGTTCGGGGTTTGCCTCAAAATTGCCGCCGTCGGCAAGTGCATAGGGAACGGAAAGGTCAGGCAAAACATTGACATAAGCGGTTTTTGTTTCTGTTATAGTGCCGTTGATAACCAAAGTGATATTTTTTGTACCTCCCGTTGCATAACTTACTGTGTGCGGACCTGCCCCCGTTGCGGTTGCGGGTGTAGCACCCGCGCCGAAATTCCACGACCAAGAAGTCGCTTTTGCGGACGCATCGGTGAAAGTAACATTGCTGCCGGTGTAAGTTACACGATTGTTACAAACAAAATTGGGGCTTGCAGGCGAAAAAATATCAGTAGTAAAAAGCCCGCGTCCGTGCGTTCCGACCGCTATCATGCCGTCAGATGCGCGATATTGCAGCATATCGCAGCGAGTATGTGCGATGCCGTTATTAGACGGACCCCAAAAAGTAGCTGAAGGAGCGGCGTTGATGTCGTCGGTTGTCCAAATACCCGCTTCAGTGGCAAGCATGACTTGCTGCGGATTGTTCGGATTGATTAAAGCCCATCGAATCGGCATATCGGGCAATCCGTGTCCGCTGTCTTTGCTTGTCCAATTCGTGCCGCCGTCGGCTGAATACCAAACGCTTTGCGTTCCGTAATTTGAATAAGTAACAATGATATGATTTTCGTCAACACCAAATTCAACACAGGAAATCGAGCCTTGCGAGTGCATTGTCGCATTGGAAATGATTGTGCCGGCAGGAGTTGTTCCCGTGTGTGCGTTCGGCACGCGAATCACTCGCCCGTTTGAAGTGCCTAAATAAAGCGTCGTAGTGGAAGCGGGAGAAAAAGGTGAGGCTTTAATGTGCGTACAATAGCCCGTCATGCCGCCGACATCTACATTAGTTCTTCCGCCCGCAGGTACTGTCCAACGCGCATAAGTTGCCGTAGCGTCAGCCGAACTGTACAACAAGTCCATCGCATCGTGATAATCGGCAGGATTAATAAAATCGCCGTCATTTCCGCCTGCGCCTAAGGAACTGAATGAATTTCCGCCGTTTGTGGATTTATACCAACTGTTGTAGACGTAAGAAGTAATTTGAATACAAGGGTTATCTTGGTCAATGAAACAAAAAGCTCCGTCGCCGCCCGTAACTTCAACTGTCGGATTAATACCGGGCGCGGTAAATTTATGCGAACCGTTGTCTTGCGCGCCTGCCAAATAAAAATCTACGCCCGCGCTCGGGTGCATGGCAGCGGAATAAAATTGCGTTACGTTGTAACCCGTGTTGCGTTCCGTAAAATTCGGCGTGGCGGCTTTGATGTTAGTTGAGCGAAAAACTCCTCCGTCGCAAGTAACCAACATTTCGTCCGAACTGCCGTGTTTGTATTTAAAATTGTGAATATCCGCATGCACATATTCGCCGCAACCGCCTGTCCAATAAGAAATTGAAGTCCAATTGCTGCCGCCGTCCGTGCTGCGATGTACGTCAACACCGCCTGCTAAAATGTGGTTCGCGTCCGTCGGATTAACGGCTATAATTAAGTCGTACCACGATTGCCCGCGTGTAAAATGTGTGGTCGAATTGCTGCAATCTTGATTTTTGTAGCGCGGAATTGCCACATCTGACCATGAAGTTCCCGCGTCGGTTGATTTTTTAAACCAAGCAATATTAGAACCGTTGCCGGCAATGACATAAAGTGTATTCGCAGATGAGGGAGCTACCGCGATTTCGACACGCCTGCCGTTCGTACCGACTCCGAGCGGCGTTGAAATATCTGTCCAAGTGAGACCGTTGTCAGTTGAGCGATATAATTTGTTACTTGTTGAGTTGCTTGCGCCGGCGTACAAAGTACCGTCTGCGGCACGTTCCGCATCGGAAAAATTACCGGACACTTTTTGCGTCCAAGTTGTTCCGCCGTTTGTCGAAACTTGCAAGCCGCTGTTTCTGTCGCAGACAATCACGTTGCCGTTTGCCGCGACAATGAGTTTGTTGATTCGCATAAAATTTGTCGAAACGCTTGCGGCAGTCGAAGGAATTTGTGCCCAAGTTGCGCCGCCGTTGGTAGATTTCCAAATGCCTGCTCCTCTGACCGCATCGGCATTGCCGAAGCCTTCGCCCGTGCCGGCGTAGAAAGTTGTGCTGCTGCTTGGGTCGTAATCGAGAGAAGTGATGGCAATGTTTTCCCAAAAGTTATCAACCGCCACCCACAAAGGAGTGCCGGAAATGTCGTCGGTGTACCATAAACCGCCTGCTACGCCGCCTGCCCAAACTTTTTTATAGCCGTTAGCTGCATCATTCGGGTCGTACATTACGGCGCGCGTTCGTCCTCCGACGTTGCTCGGACCGCGTTCTTGCCATGCAACACCTGCAATTGCGGCTTCGGGCGCGTAAGCGAGGCGGTCTTCGATAATGTCGTGTGCAGTCTGAATTTTATCATGCGGAATTTCGCCGGTATTCGGGTCTGCGGTTTTCAAAAAATCTTGCAACATTGCCAAGTCCGGTCGGTCTTTTTTGGCAAATTTTTCTTTGAGCTCTTTTTTATTCATGCCGCGAAAACGCATGTATTCGGCTTCTTTTAAGCGGTATGTTTCGCTGTATTGCGGCTCATTTTTCGGTGCAAGAAATTCGACATAAAGCATCGAAAAAAAGAATAAAAAGAGAAATGAAAGTAAGGCGGCCGGGAGATATTTCCCTTTTGTAAATCGTGTAGTAGTGTTCATTGGTGCAGTTCGGCTAAAATAATAAACTAAAATACGTTTTTTGACAGAAGAAAATTTTGATAAAAAAAAGAAACGGCGGAGAATATTTTTAACAATAACAAATATACATTTTATTTTTATTTTTTGAAATTTTTTTTGAACGCGTGCAACTTTAAGATGTAATATTTTATCAAAAAAATATTTGATAAAGTATATTCCTCGTGAATTGTTTGTTTAACTTAGCAGACAATACTTGTTTTTGGCAAAGAGTTTATTTTCAGAAAATTAAATTATTCATGCTCAATTACAGGTTTGTTTATTGTGTAAAATTAGGATACAAATGTGCATAAATCGTCTTTCTAAGGCAGTTGAAGGAAGAGGAAAGGTGCAAGTAAACGAAAAAACAAATTATTTGAAAATTTTTTTTAGGGTGATTTTTTGTAGATTTGCGGAAAAGAAAAGTATCATGGAAAAAGAAAAAAAAAATTTTGCTTCCCTTTCCACCGGCGAGCAAGATTTTTCGAAAATCCGTATTTCGGGAATGATTTATGTAGATAAGACAGAGTTAATCACTCAAATTATTGAAACAAAAGCGTCTTTTTGGTTTCTCGCCCGCCCGCGCCGTTTCGGTAAATCATTATTAATCAGTACATTGAAAGAAATATTTTTAGGAAAAAAAGAATTATTTTCGGGCTTGTATATAGAGGATAAAATTGTTTGGGAAGAATATCCTGTGATTCATTTGGATTTCAGCAACATGGATTTTCAGGGTAAAGGTTTGAAAA
>JBPOJO010000323.1:0-32256 GCA_052033485.1 Bacteroidota bacterium
TTTACTAAAAACCCTCATTTTCTTGTTAAAATGAGGGTTTTTTCTTGCAGTATAGTCCTGAAAAATCCGTGCGCACCGGTTCGAGTCCGGTTATCACTCGGCAACAGCATGCCCGTTCGCTATGCAAATGTTTTTGATTGGGCGAAAAAAAATATTAAAATTTGGTCAAATCGCGGCACAAGCGGCATTGACGGCTGCGCAAGCACGGCGGTAGGGCACGCACTGCTTGATTCGGACAAATTACATTTTCTTTTTATCGGCGATGTTTCATTTTTTTATGACCGAAACGCATTTTGGCACAATGATTTGCCGAAAAATTTAAAAATCATTGTTTTTAATAATTTCGGCGGCGGAATTTTTAAAATGATTGACGGTCCGAAAAATTGGCAAGAATGTGATGAATTTTTTGTTACACATCAATCCAAAACAGCCCAAAAAACCGCAGAAGATTATCATTTTGATTATTTTTCCGGCGAAAATTTTGAAGAAATGTCTGTTGCTTTTCAAAATTTACTTGCATCGAAAAAAACCGCTTTAATGGAAATTTTTACGGATAAAAGCCAAAATTCAGCGGTTTATGACAAAATAATGAAAAATTAAAAGCCGAACGTACCGCAAGATACCGTCGTTACGTTCGGCTTTTAATTTTCAAAAAGTTAAATCCCTGTTTTCTTGATGCTGAAACTGATGTCTTTTTCGCTCAAATAATCCAAAATACTCTCAAAACAATGCTGATGTTTTCCGACCAATTCAGGCGGAAAAACGCCTTTTTCTTTAAATAAACCGCTCATAATAAGGTGTAAACTTGCCGTTGCGGTATAGCCCGTAGTTCGTGCCATCGAGGAGGTTGCGCTCTCGTGCTGATATTCATCATAAAGGTTGTATTCAACTTCGACATCTCCTCCGCTGCGATTTTTTCCTTTCAAAACTACTCTCAAAACAGTAAATTCTTCTTCATTTTCGCCCAATTTCCATTCTTTGAATAAAATTTTTGATGTAAATTTGAGCGGACTGACGGCGATATTCTCGTCAATAGCAAGCGGATTTTCGTCGAAAAATCCGGCTTCTTTCAAAACTTTGATGTACTCAATATGCCCCGGAAAACGAAGTGTTTTTTCTTTTCGGTTCGGAATATGCGGCATCGTGAATAAAATTGAGCGCAAACCGTCCGTATTAAACGCCTCTAATTCGCCTACACGCTCAAAATAAATCATTTCACTGTCGGTAAGCGGCTCACGCACAACGACTTGATTATTTTCCACGTAACGAGCGGGACGCATATACTCCTCAATCACATCTACGGGTGAAAACGGGGCTTTGTAGCAAAACGGCCACTTTTTAACTTTGGGCAATCCGCCGACCAAACAAAGGAAGTCTTTGATGTCAAAAATACCGTCGTAATAGCCTAAAATATAATTATCTAAGCCCGGCGCCACACCGCAATCAACAATAGCCGTTACATTTTTTTCTTTTGCCAAATCATTTAAACTCAGCGCGTCTTCCGGAAAAAAAGAAATATCTGCAACATTTTTTCCGGCTTCAATAATGGTTTTCAGTGTATTAAAACCTAAAAAACCCGGAACGGCAGAAACCACAAAATCATACTCGGAAATTTTATCCGCCAATAATGCACGATTTTGAACATCAAGAACAGCCGTTTGCAGGTAGGAGCATTTATTTTGAACAGCCTCTAATCGAGCCGAATCGCGGTCGGCTACACAAACTTCATGCACATTTGCGAGGTCAATCGCAATAGCAGAACCGACCATACCCGCGCCTAAAACAATAATTTTTGCCATAAGATTTTTGTTGTGATTCAAATGAAGTGCAAGCAAAGTTTACTTTTTGAGTGTGTGCAAATTCTTTTTCTACAATCAATCATGGCATCGTACACAAAATTAACCGCAAAGCACATTGAATAAAATAAGATGCAATAAAGTTTTTTTTTTTCAAAAAGGGATTAAAAATTTGCTTTTAAGAAAAAATTTTTTTTGATTGCTTATCGAAACAGCAAATAACCGGCTTATGTCAAAAAGAATATTGATTATTGATGACGAAAGGGCTATCAGAAGCACTTTGCGGGATATTTTGGAGTATGAAAAATACAAAGTTGATGAAGCAAAAGACGGCGCGGAAGGCTTAGAAATGCTGCTCAAAAATGAGTATGATTTGGCTCTTTGCGACATCAAAATGCCGAAAATGGACGGTATGGAAGTGCTCGAAAAAGCCGTTGAAGGCGGTTCGCAAGCAGAATTTATCATGATTTCGGCGCACGGAAACATTGAAACCGCTGTGGAAGCGACCAAAAAAGGAGCTTTTGATTTTATCGAAAAGCCGCCGGACTTAAATCGCCTTTTGCTCACTATCCGAAATGCCCTCGACAAATCCTCCCTCGTGGAAGAAACAAAATCTTTGAAGAAGAAAATCAGCAGAACTTTCGACATTATCGGCAGTTCGCAGGCGATTTTAGACGTGAAAGATATGATTGACCGCGTTGCGCCGACTGATGCTCGCGTGTTGGTTACGGGCGCAAACGGTTCGGGAAAAGAATTGGTCGCAAAATGGATTCATTCTAAAAGTAACCGCGCCAAAATGCCGCTTGTGGAGGTAAATTGCGCCGCGATTCCTTCGGAATTGATTGAAAGCGAGCTTTTCGGACACGAGAAAGGCTCTTTTACCTCTGCCGTCAAACAAAAACTCGGCAAATTTGAATTGGCTAACGGCGGCACACTTTTTCTCGACGAAATCGGCGACATGAGTTTGTCCGCGCAGGCAAAAGTGCTGCGTGCATTGCAGGAACATAAAATTGCGCGAGTCGGCGGCGACAAAGAGATAAAAGTGAATGTTCGTGTTGTTGCGGCAACCAACAAAGACCTCAAAAAAGAAATCGAAGAAAATCGTTTTCGCGAAGACTTGTATCACCGCTTGAGCGTAATTGTCATAAAAGTACCCGCTTTGAATGAGCGAAAAGAAGACATTCCCGAATTGGTTGAGCATTTTCTTGTACAAATTGCCGAAGAATACGGCGATGCAAAGAAAAAAATCGAACAAGACGCGCTTGCGGAAATGAGGCTTCACGATTGGTCGGGCACTATTCGCGAACTGCGTAACGTAGTGGAGCGTTTGGTGATAATGAGTCAAAAACACATTAAATTGAGCGATGTTAAAAAATATTTAAAAAGTTAGAGCTTGGATATGACTTTTCAGCCTGCTTTCGCTGCCGAAAGCAGGTTTTTGTTGTTTTTTATTGTGTTTGAATTTAGCCTTGTTCAATTTTCTTGTACAACTTTTTATTTGGGTAAAAAATTTGTAACTTTGCACAAGCAAATTCACAGGCTATAGTTTTGCTGCGTTGACTTTCAAATAAAAATCTTATGCTCTTTTACCAAAAATCGCTGCCGATTAAGGCTTTTTTTTTCACAATTCTCACTTTTCTTTTCGCTTGCGGGGCTGAAAAAAATATTTCCGTGAATGATTTTGATACGGAAACATGGAAATCAGACAAAAATGCTTGTTTGGGAAAAAGGGCTGAAATTTTTAAAAATTTTGAAAAAATAAAGCCCATTGTTTTGCAAATGACCGAAAATGAACTGACGGAGAATTTCGGAAAACCTGACCGCAATATTTTGCATGAAAGAGCGCAGCGGTTTTTCGGTTACATGATTGATAATTGTTGTCAAACCGAGTCGGGAAAAACTTGTCGAATGTTGCAAATTAAGTTAGACCCGTTTGACCGTGTGCGCGAAGTTGCCGTTGTACCCGTGAAATTGTAGCATTTTTAGCGCGAATCTTGTGCTTTTGGCATGAGTTTCCGACTTATTCTTTAGCTTGAAATGATAAACTTCAAAATTCACTATGGAAAAAAAATCAAAACAGCATTTAAAAAAATTAGAGGGTATTTACCGCGAATTAGGCTATGTCATTAGGTATGAAAAGGGCAATTTTGCGGCAGGGAGCTGTGTTTTACACGGAAAAAGAATTATTGTGGTCAATAAACTTTTCACACCCGAAGGACAATTGTCGTGCTTAACGGACTTGTTGAACGAATTTATTACCAAAGAAAATTTGATACTCACTGCCGAAATGCGTGAAACTCTTTCTGAAATTTACGGAACTTCGCAAGATGAAAATGAAAGCTGAACTGATATTTTTAGGAACAGGGACATCGCAGGGAGTTCCCGTAATCGGTTGTAAATGTGCCGTTTGTCGCTCCGTTGATGCTCGCGATAAGCGTTTTCGCTCCTCTGTTTATCTCGACTTTCCCGACGCTAAAATTTTGATTGACACCGGTCCGGATTTTCGTATGCAAATGTTGCGCGAACGCATATCGAGGATTGATGCCGTGCTTTTTACGCATCAGCACAAAGACCACACGGCAGGCATGGACGAGCTGCGAAGTTTTAATTTTTTGCAAAATGAAGCAATTCCGATTTACGGTCGCCCGTCGGTCATTGAGCAACTCAAAATTGAATTTGCCTATATTTTTGCCAATTTTAAATACCCCGGCATTGCCGATTTGAGTGCGCATCACATCACGGGCGATACTTTTTTTGTCAAAAATATTCCCGTAACGCCTGTTGAAGTAATGCACTATAAATTAGCAGTTTATGGATTTCGTTTTGGAGATTTGACGTACATAACGGACGCAAATTTTATTTCAGAATCGGAAAAAGATAAAATAAGGGGTTGTAAAACCTTAATTATTAATGCTTTGAATCACAATAAACATATTTCACATTTTTCGCTTCCCGAAGCCCTCGAAGTGATTGCGGACGTTCAGCCCGAAAAAGCATATTTAACGCATATTTCTCATAATCTCGGCAAACATCGTTTGGTGCAAAAAGAAAATTTGCCCCCCAACGTATTTTTGGCTTACGACGGTTTGCGTTTGCCTTTAGAAATTTGAAAACCGAATGTTTTTTAAATTCTTTATATTTTGTGGAAGATATCAAAAAAATTAATCTGTCAAGATTAATTCTTCAATATTAAAGTCGAAATTAATTTTTTCACCTTTGGCATAGCCCCTTCGTGAAAGCGCGAAAAACTCTTCATTATTCTCGGTTTTGAGCACAATTTTGAACTGATTTCCTGCAAAATAACAATCCGTTACCTGCGCGGATAACGCCCCTTTTTCCGAAATTATCACACTTTCGGGTCGAAAAATCATTTTTTTGCCGCAAATTTGGCAAGAAATATTTTTTTCGGCAGCATAACGTGCCGCTTCCCCGTCGCTTTTTAAAATATTAACATTTCCCAAAAAAACTGCGACATATTCATTGACGGGATTTTTGTAAATCATTTCAGGCGTGTCGAATTGTTCAATTTTTCCTTTTGACATTACTGCTATTTTATCGGCAGAGGAAAGTGCGTCATTGATGTCATGTGTAACAAAAACGGCGGTAGTATTGCTCATACGAATAATTTGCGTTACTTCGGCGCGCATTTTTTCTTTCAATCTTTCGTCAAGATTACTGAAGGGTTCGTCGAGCAAAAGCAAACGCGGCATCGGCGCAAGCGACCTCGCAAGGGCAACCCTCTGCTGTTGTCCGCCCGACAATTCACTCGGATAGCGTTTTTCGTAGCCGCTCAAACCGACAAGTTCGATAAAATCAGTAACAATTTTTTTGGCATCGGCTTTCACGCCGAAAGCAACATTTTCATAAACGGTTAGGTGCGGAAAAATTGCATAATCTTGAAAAACCATTCCGGTTTTTCTTTTTTGCGGAGGGACGTTTACATTCTTATCTTGTACAAGCGTGCCGTCGAGCCAAATTTTTCCGGTAACTTCTTTTTCTAAACCCGCAATGGTTCGCAAAAGGGTAGTTTTTCCGCAGCCGCTTGAACCGACAAGTGCAATAAGTTCGCCTTTTTTTACGGAAAGATTAATTTGGGATAAAATCAGATTTTTTCCGTAGAATTTATTCAAATTCTCAATTTCTAACATGGCAATTTTATGGTTGACCGACCTTTTCACGCAAATTTCCGATTTCATTGTTCAGTCGCTCAATAACGGCTTTATGGGCAGAAATCATATTATTAACGCGCTCCTGCTCGGCTTTTCTGACGCGAATCAACTCCTCGTTTTTCTCCACGACTAAACGTTCTTGATTTTTTACGTGAGAAATATCGGAGAAAATGAAAACATATTTTTCAATACTTCCGTTCGGGCGCGAGATTGAAGTGCCTGAAATTTGCACCCAAACAAGCATTCCGCCTTTGGTGCGAAGTTCGATTTCGTCCGTCCAAATGCTGCCGTTTTCCATCACACGGAAGCCCGCGTTGAGCGGAATTTCATTTTCAACAATGTTAAAAACAGAAAAACCAATGAGTTCTTGCTTGCTGAATTTAAGCAAATTAAAGGTTCTTTCGGTCGCGGTAAGTAAATTTTTTCGGGTGTCCGTTTCGAGCAAAAAGAGGGATTGTTCAACAAGTGCATTTCTGTTTCTCAATTCTCTCTGCACACGTTCCATTTCTTCCTGTGTAGCCTGCAATTCTTCCAAGTTTTGCCGCATTTCTTCTTCCTGAGAAGCTAATTGATGAGTAATTTGTTGCGATTCTCTGAGCAAACTTTTGGTTTCTTCACTGCTTTTGAGAATAGAAAGCGTTGAAGCGATATTTTCGCCTGTTTTGACTAAAAAATCAATTTGATATTGTTCAAAAGTATGCAAAGAAGCCAACTCAATCACACCGAAAACGACATTATTTAAGACCATCGGAACAATCAAAACAGTACGCGGAAGAGCTTTTCCTAATCCGGAAGTGAGTTGAATGTAGTCATCGGGAACTTCTTTGAGATAAATATAATTCTTTTCAGCCCAAGCCTGCCCTGTCAAACCGTCGCCTTTTTTAACACGGTCTTTGAGAAATTTTTTCTTATTCCACGCATAACAAGCGGTCAATTCCATGAATTCATCTGTTTTGTCAGCGGTATTGATGATGAAAAGCGCGCCTTGATTCGCATTGAGATAAACGACCAACAATTTGATAATTTCATCGGCAAGTTTTTCAAATTCTTCTTTTCCGGTTTTCAATAACTCATTGACAACGGATAAACCCTCGTTAGTCCAACGCCTTTCTTTGCCTTCGTCAGCCGAATTTTTTAAGTTGTCGCGCATGGAAATAAGGGAATTTCCGAGCATGTCATTGTCGCCGAGCGGGTCAAAAACAGCATTATATTGCCCTTTTCCGATAGCATCGGCAAACTCGGACGTAGAGCGGAAGCTTTGAATCAGCCTGTCAACAGCAGATTTCATCTCTCCGATTTCGTCTTCTTGAATAAAAACGGAAGCTTTTTCTTCTTTCGGAATTTCGCCCCGACTTAATGCCGT
The DNA here is from genome assembly GCA_052033485.1 of Bacteroidota bacterium. Lineage (GTDB taxonomy): Bacteria > Bacteroidota > Bacteroidia > Cytophagales > Bernardetiaceae > JBPOJO01. The sequence continues at coordinate 7,329 of JBPOJO010000323.1, forward strand.
AATGATATTTCGGATATACTTAATCGGGTCGGTAAGTGATTTTGCCATGATGAGGGCAAAAGAAATGCCGACAATAATACTAATGAGACTGACAACAACCGTTACCCAAATCAAATTTTCAAACGAATCGAGAATTTGTGTTTGAAATTCAACACTTTGTTGCTCTTTGGTTTTAATAAGATTTTTAAGCTGTACCTGAATTTTAGCAGACAAGGGAATGATTCCGTCCTCAACCTTTTCTTCAATCAAAAATTTATGCTGACTGTCGTCGTAATCCTCAAAAGAAGCCAATCCCTGCATAATTTCATTTTCCAAACCTTGCAAAGTTTCATAATTGGCAAAAATAGAATCCAAAAGACGCACGCTTTCGGCATCGTCCCATCTTTGCGACAGGCTGTCAAGGCGGTTTTTGAGTTGATTATACTCGCGTCGGTGAATATTTTTCAGCTCTTTTTTATCCTCAATGAGGTGTCCCGTTTGCGGAGGAATAAAAACCCAGTTAGTTATCAACATACGGGAACGAGTAACCATGAGCAAAAATTTATTCAATTCATCAGCCGAAGGCGAAATGATTTGAGCATTTTTGCGAATGACTTCGTTATTTTTATCAAGCGTAACGATGTTGACAACGGCGTTTTCAATCATGATAAAAATCAAAATCGAAAAACTGCCGATGATTTTTTGCCAAATACTGAGTTTTAATTTTACAATCATAGTCCACAAATTCGGAAGAACCTCTTAACGGCAAATATAAAGCAAAAAAATTAATTCACAACATTGGCAACTTTAATTAAATTTTGCGAAACTTTAATTTTAGCGCGTTCAATTTGTTTTTGGTTCAATTCAAACTGCACCTTGCTGTTCCGAATAATAAAATTAATCATTGAGCCTGATTTTACCAAACCCTCACGCTCGGTAATGACAAGCGTCGGTTCTTTTTCAAAAAGTTTCAGCACTTGCGCAAGTTCGCTGCTGTTTTCTTTTGCCACAAAAATAATATGACATTTGTCCCGAATGGTAACTGACGCGGGGTATTGCTTAATTCTGATTCGGCGTTCACCGATGTTTTTTTGTTTTGACATTTTTTGAAGTTCAATCGCAATCGGCGAATTTCCGAGAACGCCGATGACAAAATCGCCCGCATTATAATCGTCGGGCCAACTCAAATGTTGTGTAAATTTGTAAATAAAAACACTGTACAATTTGTAGTTGTTGTCAATAGTCTGTTGCGCCTGTAATTTTCCGAATGAAACAAATACAAAAAGTATAGCAATGAATGATGTAAATTTCGGCATACCTGAAAAAAGGTTTATTGTTCGGGTTGAAAGACAAATATCTGCAAAATTAATCATTTTGTCAGAGGCAATGAGCGAAAATACAAATTTCTTTCCAAAAAACAAATTTTGGTGAAATTATGAAAAAAAAATGTTTATACCAAAAGGAAGCGGTTCGGGCATTTCTTTACAGTTCGGCTTAGCTAAAGTACTGAAAATAAATGTTTTAAAAATTCAAAGCAGCAAATTTTATTACTGCAATAAATGCCGTTTAAGATGAAAAAATCTTAAAAAAAGAATGAAATTTTCTTACGACATATTACATTTTCATTCAGCCTGCGGTTTAACTTCTGTTTGCGCCGGTTCTTCACCTTCATTTTTTACTTCTTCTTTCGGAAAAAATTTATTTTGAAAAATAAAAATCGCCGTTACGCCGCAAAAAATGGAAGCGTCAGCCACATTAAAAATAGGCCAAAGCGAATAATAATTTCCGCCGATAAAAGGAATGTATTCCGGCACGGGTCCTTCCCAAATGTCAAAATAGAGCATATCAATCACTTGCCCGTGAAACCAAGGGTAAAAAGGCGGCGTTTCAGTGTTGTACGGAATCGCGTTAAATTCGATAAAAACGCCGTAAAAAACACTGTCAATCAAGTTTCCGACCGCACCGGCAAGGATAAATGCCATGCAAAAAAGGAAATATTTATTGTATTCGACATTGCGCGAAGCCCTGTAAATAAAAAGGCTGATGGCGGCAGCGGCTGCCATGCGAAAAAAAGTCAGTCCTAATTTTCCGTATTCCGAACCGAATTCCATGCCGAAAGCCATGCCCGGATTCAGCGTGTAGTGCAGTTTGAAAAGGTCTCCGAGCAACTGAATTTCGCCCGAAGGTCCGAAAGTCATCAATTGATGCACCAATATTTTTGAAATTTGGTCAATTGTGAGGATGAGAATTGCCGTCAAAAAATATTTTCCGCTTTGCTTCATGTTTTTTTGTGCGATTTTATCAAAAAAGCTATATTGCCGCCTGCAATAAAAGAAACGCAAAGGTAAACATTATGTTTGAAAAAATAAAAGAAGCGGCGGACTTCATACGAAATTTTGCAAATTTTAATCCGCAGACAGGAATTATTTTGGGTTCGGGCTTAGGTTCGTTCGCCGATTCGGTACAAAATCCGATTTTTATCCCTTATACTGACATTCCGCATTTTCCGCATTCGACCGTTAAAGGGCACAAAGGGCGATTTGTTTGCGGCACACTCGAAGGCGTTCGCGTCATCATCATGCAAGGGCGTTTCCACTTTTACGAGGGCTACACCATGCAAGAAGTAACTTTTCCCGTGCGCGTCATGCGAGATTTGGGGGTAAAAACGCTTTTTGTGTCAAATGCGGCAGGCGGATTGAATGAAAATTTTAATGTCGGCGATTTAATGATTATCGAAGACCACATCAATTTGACGGGCAGCAATCCTCTCATCGGTGCAAATGATGAACGGTTGGGCGAGAGATTTCCCGAAATGTCGGAGCCGTATTCGTTCAATCTTATTGAAAAAGCTGAAAGCGCAGCCCAAAAAATGAATTTGTCGCTCCGAAAAGGCGTGTACATCAGCGTAACGGGTCCGAGTATAGAAACAAGAGCCGAATGGAAATTTATGAGAAATATCGGAGCAGATGCCGTCGGAATGTCGACAGTGCCGGAGGCAATCGTGGCAAAACACGCGGGAATGTCTGTTTTTGCGGTTTCGGTGATAACCAACGAATGTAAAACGACAGTTTCGGAACAGCACGTTTCGCATGATGCCGTCATTACCGCCGCCGAAAAAGCCGGCGTAAATTTGGAAAAATTATTCCGAGCGGTTTTGTCCGAGACGGTTAAAGGCTAAGTTTTTTTGAAATCCTTAGCCTGTAACCGCCTCAAATTATCAGCTTTGCCCTTTGGGTAAGGGACAGAAGTCCGTTTACATTTGATTTTTGAAATAAATTTTTGTTTTTGAATCTTTTAGCAAATTTTTTTTTTACATTTGAAAAAAAACACTTGAGTATGAAACCCGTAATCGGAATTTCTGACGCAGCGCGAGCACAAGTTGCCGAGTTGCTCAACCGCTTACTTGCCGATGAGTGTATCCTATACACAAAAACTAAAAATTTTCATTGGAATGTAACCGGTCCTTTTTTCACGGTTTATCACGAACTTTTTCGGACGCAATACGAAAAACTTGATGAATTTATTGATGATGTTGCCGAACGTGTGCGCACATTGGGTTTTCGGGCAGCGGGTAGTTTCTCCGAATTTTTGTTTCTCGGGCGAATCAGTGAGGAGTCGAACATGAATCATGACGGTAAAACAATGATTTTGAGAGCTTTACGAGACCATGAAAGTATCATCAGGCAAATTCGCCACGATTTGACACTTTTTTCACAAGAAGACATGAACGATGCCGGAACGGAGGATTTTTTGACTTCATTAATGGCAGAACATGAAAAATTGGCTTGGGTGCTTCGCTCGCATATAGAAGAAACTTATTAATAAAAAAAACCTCCTTAAGAATGCTTAGGAGGTTTTTTTTTACAACAAAAATCAGTACCCAATAAATGGAAAAATAAATTTTCTGCGAACGATAAAATAATTTGCCGCAAATAAGCAAAAATTAATCGTTTTCGTAAGGAATGAGATTTATCGGCAGTTTGGTATCCGCCATGAAGTCCTCCGCTTCTTCAAGCATATCTTCATCATCTTCGGGATAGTACCAATTGACGACAACTTTGTTACCCGCACTTCTGTATGTATTCAAAAGTTTGAGCAAATCAAGCAGTGCTCTCGAAGAACTTGTGTTGAAATAGGTCAGTCTAAATTCGAAAGTAATCGGTTTTTTCGACTGCATATACTCATTCAGCCAATCCATAATCTTCTTGTAAAACCCAAAGGTGTCTTCAAGATAGGACTCGCCCGTTATTTGACAATGTCCTTCCTCGGGCTCTAATTTTACGGACGGAGTAAAATAAGTTTCATTTTTTCCTTCGATATGTAATGGTTTTAATTCTACGCTGTTCATATCATCTGTCAATTTTGACTGTTAGAGAAAAGAAAGAGAAATTTTCATTGACTTTTACTGCTTCGACATCCAATGGATTGTCTGAAGTTAATGCTGCCTGAATGATACCGATACCCGCGCCGCGGCTCGTTTCATCTTTGGGAGCCTCTCGAACCTCACGCTTATATTTGCGGAGGTCATCATGACTGAGCGAATTGACTACACGACACTTTTCGAGCAAAAGTTCGACATTCTTGTTGTCCACAAGATTGCCTGCCGTCAGGAAGTATTCATTCTCAGACTGAGTGATGAGAAGAATACCGACCTTATCGGTTTTTTCGCCCAAATGATTCACTTCCGCCGAATAATAAGAAATATTCTGCGCAAGTTCTATAAAGACAGAAAAAAGTTTTTTCCCTGCCTTTGGGTCTTTTGTAGTAAGATTACGCAAGTCCCTACTTATTTCCGCCAAAAGAACATCCGATACGGGACCTTTGTAGGAAACAAGCACGTTTTCATTTTTTATACTTGAGTAATATTCGAAAACGTTCATTTTACTGCTCATAACGACGACAATCATAAAGAGTAACTGTAAACCTGACCGATAAGAGTTTTAAAAAAAAACCTTGCAAACAAATGTTTGCAATAATGATTCCAAAAAAAAAACTATCGAAAATTTTTTTAAATTCTGCAAAATAAAGTTATTTCCGACACTGTTTATCACCCGACGCACGATTGCATATTTGATTTGTAAAAGTAAAAAATCTTTTTTATATTAACAAACAAAAATGCTTTTTTTTCGATGAAAATTATTACAAAAGGGTGCAATCGGGCTAAAATGTCAGTTAATATGTCAAAAATAATTTTTCATGCAGCAACATTTATTAAGAAATTAATGCGACAAGCTCTGAAATTGTTTTTTGGGGCTCAGGGGATTGAAAAACAAAACTGCCCGCCACCAAAACATTTGCCCCTGCCTGCGATAATTGTCGGGCGTTTTTGTCCGTTACGCCGCCGTCAACTTCAATCAGTAGATTTGGGTTTCTTTTTTCAGCCATATTGCGCAATTTTTCAATTTTAGCAAAACATCTTTCAATGAATTTTTGCCCGCCGAAGCCCGGATTGACCGACATCAAACAGACCAAATCAAGTTCTTCAAGGCAATCATCAAGCAAATCCACGCTTGTATGCGGATTGAGCGCAACGCCGCACATCACCCCTGCGGCTTTGATTTGCTGCAAAGTTCGGTGCAAATGCGTGCAGGCTTCGTAATGAACCGTTATCGAATCCGCGCCGCAATTTTTAAAAGCGTCCGTATATTTTTCAGGTTGCACAATCATCAAATGAACGTCAATAAATTTTTTTGCGTGCTTTTTGACCGCATCGCAGACAGGCAAACCGACGGAAATATTCGGAACGAAAACGCCGTCCATCACGTCGAGGTGAATCCAAGCGGCTTCACTTTCGTTCAACATTTCCACTTCACTTTGTAAATTCGCAAAATCCGCCGAAAGCAAAGACGGAGCAATAATTTTTTTCATTTTGAGCTATAAATTTTCTTCCAAATCCATTAAGACCGCAACACTGAAAAAATGAAAAGCGCGGTACTCCTCGCAGATAATTTGCGCATATTTTTCGGAAAAAAACGGACCCGTTACGAAAGCGTAACCGCCCGCAATCGGACGTTTAATTAACTTCGGCACCAAATTAACGATTGATTTTTCTTGGTCGACAGACTGCGGCACAACCGCAACGTACATCATGCGCGATTTATCATTCTCGCCGCCGATGTAACGATTTACAAGCCCTGTCAATTCTTCAAGCATCATTTCTTCTTTTGCCGAAACATTTCCGTCAATTTTGACCAACAAATTCAACACGTCCACCAACTGCATCGCCAATTCTTTCGGGGGAGTTTCACCCAAAAAGTCGACCATTGATTGCCGCACCATGTCCAAATTCACATCGGGCTTTGCCTCTTTTTCTAAGGCTTTAAAATCCACATCTAAACTCCAAGAATCAGCAAAAGACTTGATAAAACTTTTTTCTTTTTCGTCCAAATGTCCGTCCGCAACGGCAACCATGCTGATAACTTTCAGAATTTTTTCGGCACTGTTCGGGTGAAAAAGGCTGTTTGCCAAATCACCGACCTCTTCTTTTTCCAAACGAAGAGCCGCTTTAAATAAAGTAAAAAAACTTTTGTGTCTTTGTCCGGCAACCCAAATTCCTGCACCGATAGCGATTTGTAACAAAATAAAAAATATGAGCATAAAATTGCTCACAATATTCGGCAAATAAGTTTCCGGATTTCCGCTCGTGAATGTTTTAAGCAAAAAATCAGATGTGAAAACCGAGATAGGAAATAAACTAATTAACTTCGCTGAGATAGAAATACTTTCCGCAACCACACGCTCGTGTTTTCTTTTCCACAACTTGTTCAAAGTCAGGTAAATTTCGACTGCCATCAGCAAAACCGAAAAATAAACCATGACTTTTATAAAACTTTCAAAAAACTGCATAGTACAACCAATAAGTAAAAACGCAAAGTTATTAAAAAAAATTAATTTTCAAAAAACGGTGAAATACTTTACAATTAAGACTGCATCAATTTACGCGCTTCCGCATTGTCGGGCGAAAAACTTAAAACTTCAGCCGCCATTTTTTTCATATCCTCATTGGAAACAATCGCAAGAAACTTGCTGCTGACCATATTTTCTAAGACTTCTCTGTCTTGAGGAGCATAAAAAAGGGCTTTTTGCAAATGAAAAAATTGCGTTTCATTGCTTCCCGAAATTTCCGCCGCATTATCTCGCAGAACATAATAAGCCATTTTATGAAAAAAACTTTTTGAGCCTTCGTCGTCGCCGATGTGCGCAAATTGATGGCAAAAAGTATAAAGCGAAAGGCGTGCATTTTCGGCAGCCAAAATTATCAGCCGCCTTTGTTCATTGAGCGGACGAGTTTTCAGCAAATCGAAAGCCTCATTCCAAGCCAATTTTTTTATTTTTTCTCCGAATGTCAACAAACATTTGTCGAAATCATCGGGTTCGCAGGTGTGTTGCATGATGTTTTAAGACTAATAAATAAAAAAAATTAAAAACCCTTAAGCCTGTTAAAAAAAGCACTGCTGCTCCTTTCCGTTACAAAATCCCTGCAACTCGTCGGCAAAAAGCCAAGAATGCGCGTTATGGGTGTTTAAAACAAAATCCCACAAAACCATCTTTTCCGCTGTCCTTCGGGTTTGAAACAACGCCGCAGCGTAGTCTTCAGGCGGAGAAACCTTACTTTTTTCGCAAAAGAAAAAAAAACAACAGTCAGAAGTCAAATTTGACAATTATTTTTTAAAAAACAAACTTTTCAAAAAATAAATCTTTTTTTAAACATTCTCGTTCTTTTCCGCGAATTTTTTATTCCAATAACGATTTATCAACAATAAACCAACGCCGGCAAGCAAAAAGACGAAAGAGGCTAAAAAGTAATTTTCAATCAGGGAAATGTAGCGTCCGAGTGCCAAAATCATCAAACCAAAAATTCCCCACATGAAAACAGATTTGTTCTTGTCCGAAATACCGGCATAAATTTCCCAAATAAAAAAAGCAAGCATCAGCAAATTATTGAGATAAAAAACCAAGTCTTTGTCGGGCTTAACATAAATTTGCGCCAACAAAACGAGCATCAATCCGGCACTCGCATAAGTAAAATTTTTCTCCGTTTTGTCCCTAAGCATCATCAAAATGCCCAAAATAAGAAAAAGAGCAGGCAGCCAAATATCATTTTCAGCAATATTTTTAACCGATTCAATGACTGTTTCGGAGGTGTAAGCAAAAAAAGTATAGGTAAAAATTATTTCGGAAAGCCGACGGTGATATGCCAAAAAACTTTCGGAAAAACGCTTTAAATAGGCGTAAAGTCGCGAAAAAAAGAATATCATGGCGGCGGCAACAAAGAAAAATCCGCCGTCTTTCAGCAAGGTAAAATCGAAGTTTTTTTCCGTAAATCGCAAAATATTTATCAACAGTATAAAACTTGTTATTTCAAAAATAACCGCCGAAAAAGCATTACTTTTATGCCACAAAACGTAGCCAAAACACAACCAAAGTGGTACAGCCCACAGACTGAACTGACTGTATTCGAACTGCAAACTCAGCCAAATAACAAAAAGCCCTTGAAAAACAACACTGATGAGGCTGCTGCGATAATACAGCAAAAAAGGCATTGTGCCGATAATCCACCACAAAATACCGTCGGGATAATAAGCCGAAATATGAAAAATTTGCGCTTGCAGAGAAATATTTGCGCCGAGCAAAAGACTCGAAAAAAATGCCGCCGTTTCGCTTGCTTTAGTATTTTCTTTGTAAGTGAAATATGCAGTCGCGGCGGAGGAGGCAATAAAAGGCAGCAAACCCATGCTCATTCGCAGGAAAAGCGGTAAATTATCCCAATTTGCCGAAATGAGCAAAAATAAACTCATGGCAATCAACAAAAAAGCAACCCCCGAAATGATGTAATTTGTGCTTTTATACCACGGCGGCGGTTGATTCAACTCATATCGCTCAAAAAGCTCATCGGCTTGTTCGCGCGAAATGATGCCTTCAAGCACCCATTTTTCAATTTCTTTTTTGAAAATATGTGAATTTTTTAACGAAAATATCATATCAAATCGGTTTTCGGATAAGAAATCGTAAGTTGAGAATTTATTTTTAAAATTCAGCTTTTTTTTCAATTTTTTTATCCGAAAAGCCGCTTAATGTGTACGCGCACGGACGCGAAAACGTCCGTACGCGACTTTTTCAATTATTTTTCTTTTTTGGGTTTTTCGTTTGATTTCCCATCTTCTTTTCCTGCGTTGACTGTTCCCGACAAGGGTTCTCCTTGGTAAATAGGCGGAAAAGCATTGAGTTGTCGCCAAATCTCATACCAAATCGGCACTTCCGACAACATCGCCCAACCGTACACGCCTGAGCCGATTCTTATCATTTCGGGCCAAGTTTCTTTTTTTAAAGGAATGACAAGAACACGGTATTTATTTTCGTAAGAGGCGACCAAATCCACAACCCTCACCTCACCGCCGAAAGTGCCGATAGAGACATTAGGCCAACCTGAAAATACCATTGCGGGATAGCCGTCGAATTGCAAGCGCATTTTGGTTCCTTTTTTAACCAAAGGCAAATCGTTCGCGGTAACGTATAATTCAACGGCAAGTTGCGGTTTTGAGGGCATAATCGTTACGATGCTTTCACCTTCCTTAACAATTTCCCCGATACCGGATTTAACAGATTTTATAACATACCCGTCCTGCGGAGCGCGCACAAGGTAATAATCCTGCCTCGTTTTCACATTCGCGATTTCGGTTTCCATTTTATAAATTTTAATTTCGGCATCGTTCAAAGCGGCAAGCGTAGAATTTTTTTCCGAAAGAGATTTCGAAAATTTATCGGTGTAATCGGCGCGTTTGAGGTTAACTTCTAATTGCGCATTGAGCATCTCATTTTTTGCTGAGGCTAATTTATTTTCAGCCGAATTTTTCTTCGCACTCATTTCTTGAAATTTCATTCGTTTATTTTCAAGCTCCGTGAGGGATGTCAGCCCTTTTGCGAAAAGTTGCTGCTCGCGAGAAAATTGTTGCTCAGATACGGCGTATTGTTGCAAAACAGCTTCGAGGTCGGCACTGTCAATTTTAATTTTATAGCGCAACTGCACAATTTTGTTCCCTGCTTGACTGAGGCTCACGTCCATTCCTGCCCTTAAAGCGGCGTATTGTTGGTCTAAAGCAATGACTTTTTGATTATAGGCTTCAAGTCCCTCAATCATGGAAACCAATTGTTTTTCCATACGCGTCGTGAGCATCGGGTCGAAAAAATAATCTTTGATTTCCGTGAGCAAAGCAATCGGGTCGCCCTGCTGCACATACTGCCCTTCGTTGACGTACCATTCGGAAATTTTTCCGCCGACGGTAACATTGAGGTCTTGCGGGCGGTCTTTCGGCGAAAAAGCGGTAACGTGTCCGTAGCCTCTTATATTCTGTTGCCACGGCAAAAACATACAAACCGTAACGACGACCATCATGCCCAAAATACAATACGCAATGATTCGCCCGAAAATATTGCCGTGCAACATCGAAAAGACAAACATATCGTCTTGTTTGTTCGATATTTTCGCGTAACAGCTCGAAATATTAAGCATTCGCGGGTCGTACTTATCTTCGTTTTTCATTTTTTTTGTATTTTAATGATGTCTGAACGGAATGAGTTCCGCAAAATCTTTATCATCGCTGAGATTGTAAAAAGTGCCTTCTTTGATGATTTTTCCCTCGCGCATCAGGCAAATTTTGTCCATTTTGGAGAGCAAAACAGGGTCGTGGCTGATGGCTAAAATTGACCAATCGTATTTCGATTTGTCCATGATTTTATTCAACATTCTCTCTTTAAAATTGCCTTCCAAGTTGTAGAAAAAGTCGTCAAAAACGATTAATTTGGGACGATTCAAAAGGCTTCGCGCCAAAATGATTTTTTTGCGAACACTTGAAGCTAAATTATTTCCGCCCGCCGTAAGTTGCGTACTGAACCCCTCAACGGCATTAAAAATAAATTCTTCTAATTCTGCGATTCTGACCACTTCGAGTAAGTCCTCATAGCTGTAATTTTGCCTTCCGACCGTGATATTTTCCAAAATTGTGCCGTCAAACAAATCTTCGTGCGAAAGATTATCGCCGATAAGGTCGCGCAAATTTTTAATGTTCAAATCTCGCAAAGAATAGCCGTTATAGGTGATTCCGCCTTCATATTCTTGCAATAAACCCGTTACGACGTACATGAGGGTCGTTTTACCCGAGCCGCTCGAGCCGACAATTCCCAAATTTTGACCGGGTTTCATGTCAAAACTCACACCGTTCAAAGCACTTTTTGTTGCGCCGGGGTAGCGATAGGAAACGTTGTGCAATTCAATGTGAAAAGGTTTATTCGGAAAGTGTAAAGGATTGTTAATATCTTCGAGCGGCAAGTCCGTAAAATTACCGATTTTTTCTACCGCCGTCAGCACGTCATACACCGTGTCTAAATTTAAAATTAACTTTTCGACGGCGTTCATAACCGTTATGATGACAATTTCGGAAGCGACAAATTGCCCGAGTGTAATTTGCCTGTCGACTACCAAAACACTGCCGACAATTAAGACCGTTCCCGTGATAATCGTCTTAAAACCAATCATTCCGGCGTATTGTAACACCAAAATATGGAAATGCGATTTGCGTTTATAGAGGTAGCCCATCAACTCCTCATTCATTTTGCTCATCGGCAAAAGCGTATTGCCGGCTAATTTGAAAGTCGTGAGCGTTCGGGCAATTTCTTCTAACCAATGAGCAATTCGATATTTGTATTTTGATTCATAAAGGCTTGTTTTTAAGCCTTTCGGACCGGTCGCATATAAAAAAACCGATAAGGTTATGACCAAAAAAATTCCCAAAAACACAAATATCGGGTGATAAAAAGAAAGCAAAATTAAACCGAATGTGCCCTGCAAAACCGCAGTGATTAGCTCTGTTAAAATTTTCGCAAAACCCTTTTGAAGTGTTAAAACATCAAAAAATCTATTAATCAATTCGGGCGCGTAATGCTTAAAAAGTGCCTCCATTCGCACACGCGGAATGCGGTAAGTAAATTCAAATGCCGCCCTTGCAAAAAGCCTTCTTTGCAGACTTTCGACAACAGACATTTGCATAATTTGCAGAAAACCACCGATAAAAGTGCCGAAAATGACGAAAGCAATCAACATAACAACTGAATTGAGGATTAAGCCCCCCGCAATCAAACCAATGATAGATTGTATGCCGAGCGGGAGTGTTAAACCCAAAACACCCGCCATGATAGCATATACGTAGATGTAAAAAATTTCCTTTTTTTCGGTTTCAATCAGTCGCATGAGGCGTTTGAAGGGAGTCATTTTTTCCCCCGACGTATCGTCCGAAACCATCGGCTTAACGTGCAAAGGCACTAAAACGTATTTTGCGGAGCGTTCGATGCTCACCAAATCATTCAACTCATAAACTTGCCCGACACTCAAAAGTCGTTTTTCTGTTTCCTTAAAATCGGTTTCTTCTTCTTGCCAAAAATCGTTAATTTTGCGATAAGTTGTAATTTTTCTTTTTGACACCGTCATAAGCAGTGGCTGAATTTCGCCCGATTCGTCTTTTTCGAATACAAGCAGCGGCAGCGGAGACGTGCCGGCGAACTCCGTGAGGTCGTGAAATTCGTAATTTTTTTCCAAAAACATCAAATTTGCAAGCTTTCCCACACTTTGCAAGTGCCCAAAAAAACCCTTAAAGTCGTCTACTTTTGTATTGCCTAAATGGTCAATATTGAGGTTCAGATTGATGTAAGCCTCTTCAATTTTCCATTTAACCACAATTTGGCTGACGATGTCATTAGCGATGCGAAATGTCATACTTGTTTCCTTTGCGGGTTAACTTTTATGACGGGCTTTTGTTCATTATTTTTCAAACAGTTTTGCTTCAACAGTCAAGGCAAACGCAGTATTCCGCATTGTTTAGAAAAAAAGAACATAGAAGATTACATTTTAGGCTAAAAAGCCCTAAAGTAATGTTCAGACCGTCTGATTTCGCTCGTAAAAGTATAGCATAAACATCTTTTTATGCAAACTTTCAAATGAATTTAAATAATTTTAGCATTTAAATTTTTTTTCTTTCGCTATTGCTCCGGTGTACTGACAATAATATTGCCGTTCCGGTCAATTTGATGGGTAAAAACAAAATGCGAAGAAGCACCTTTATAATGTTCGCCGTCTGTTCCGACAAAAATCAGTTCTTCCGTGCATTTCGCTTTTTCAATCCAAGAGCGCGACATATAGTCGCATGACCCGCCTGTTGCATCAATTTTTGTCGTCCAAACAATTTGACCTGACGAATTTTGGGCTTCGACATAAACATATTGATTGTCGGAAGTATAGCCTTCGAGCGATAAATCAGCCCACTGATATTTCCAAAATGAACATTTTCCCATATTTTTTTGCAATTTTATTCAAAAAAAAATATAACGCCGCAATGAGTCGAATTAAAGGCTATTGCGCAAGGCAATTTACAATTATTCACTGAAAAAAGTAGATTTGTAAAATATTTTTTTTTGATTTCAAAATTAGTTTTGATGCAAAAAGTGGCTTATAGAACTTTAAAAAAGATGCCCTTATCGAAAAAACTTGCAATTTTGAATTGCTTTTGCTAATTTGTGAAAAATTTCGGTCGAAATGTTTTGATAAAAGGAAAACTTTCGGCTTTACCCATAAAACCGGCTAATAATGACTCGTTTTATTACTTTACTGCCAATGATTTTGCTTTTTTTATCCTGTTCGCAGGCAAAAAAAGGGCGCGAAATAAAAGATGCGCAACGTGTTTTGTACGGCGCGCCTGTCCCTGTCGGGCATTCTGACATGGTGATAATTCCGGTGAAGTTAATTGACCGGAAAGACATTGCGGACGCATATTACACGGATATGAAGGATTTTGCACAAATTGCTGATGATGCCGAAAACTTAATTTTTCATAACAAAAAGAATTCCGACAATCACTTGCTTTCGCTTTCAAGTTTCGGAAAAATTACGTTTCAATTTTTAGAAACGAACTTTTACGAGATGCCGGAAAAAGGGAAGCGATTTATTCTCTATAAAGTTGTTAAAAATGACAGTAACAACGACGGAAATTTTGACTTTGATGACGCAACTATATTGTATGTTTCGGAAGAAAGCGGGAAAAAATTCATGCCCGTTACGCCCGATAACACGCGCCTTGTGGATTGGGTTGTCGAATTCGGCTCGCCTAATTTATACGTTCGGTATCTTGCAGACAGCGATGAAAACAGCGTTTTTGACCTCAATGACCAAATTAAAATCATGAGAATCAATTTGAACGAATACTACAAAAAGAGCAAAGTACCCGAAGAAAATGCCATAATAAAAGAGAAAGAACTGAGCAATTTCGACTCTGTTTTGTTAAGAAAAGCAAAGTAATTTACCCGAAAAACCGATTCGATGTTATTTATTTACCAAAAAAGTCTTAAAAAAATTACAATTTCGGTACAGCTTATTTGGTAAGTAAAGTGTTATTTAACAAGCCGACCGAGAGGGCGGATTGATAATAGGGGAGTTTCATTGCTCCCTCCATAACTTGTGCGTGTCTGATGTTATGACAATCGCTGCCGGCAAAGGCAATCATTTGCCGCTCAATCAATTTTTCGGCTAAATGTTGCGAATGTTTTGAATAATAACCGGCGAGTGAATTGATATTGATTTGCAACAGAACGCCGCTTTCGTACATTTCTTCTAAGGTTTTAAAGTCATCAAAAAGATAAATATATCTTTCGGGGTGCGCCAAAACAGGCGTGTAACCTTGTGTTTTGAGGGCGAAAACGACGAATTTAAAATAGGGAGAAGGATTGATATAGGAAGTTTCAAAAAGAACATACTTTTTTGAGCCGAAAGAGAGCAATTTTTCCCCCGCTTCCAATTTTTTTATGAAGCCTTCATCAATATAATACTCGGCAGCCGCCTCAATTTCGATGTTTAAGCCTTCCGTTTGAATTATATCGCGCAGTTGGTCGGCTTTTTCATGAATAATTTCGGGTGTATTTCGGTAAAAATCACTCATGATGTGCGGAGTAGCGATGAGTTTTTTGTAGCCTTTCGCGATAAATTTTTTAACAAGCTCAACCGATTGTTCAAAAGTATCGCAGCCGTCATCAATACCGGGCAAGATATGCGAGTGCATGTCGGCAGTTATCGGGATTATTTCACCGTAAACTTTGGGTTTTCTTTTAAAGAAAAACGAAATCATATTTTATTTTTTCAGAAAAGGAATGAATTTCAAAATTTTTTGCCAAAAGGTTTTTTCATTTCTTTCGGCATCATAGTAACCGCTGATTTTCGTGCGTCCGTAATATCCGTAGCCGTAGCCGTAGCCATAACCGTAGCCGTAACCATAGCCGTAGCCATAACCGTAAGCCCCCGAAGCACCGACACCGTTGAGTATAACAGACAATTTTTTAAATTTATGAACGGCAACCAAACGGTTAACGTTGTGAACAAATGCTCGCTTAGAATAGGCTTCACGAATAACATAAACAGGCAAATCGGCATATCGCATCACAACAACTCCGTCGGTAACAAGTCCGACAGGCGGCGTATCCAAAATAATGACATCATACTTCGTTCTTAGGTCAGCCAAAAGCGATTCAAACTCGTCGCCCATCAAAAGCTCGGAGGGATTCGGCGGCTGAGGACCTGCAGTAATAAAATCAAGCGTCCCTAAACTTGCCGTTTTGACAGATGCCCTTCTCACACATTCATCAAAAGTATTTTTCTTAATCAGAAGTGTGCTCATGCCGATAGTATTTTCGGAATCAAAAGCTAAATGCAATTTTGGTTTTCGCAAGTCAAGGTCGAGTATAATTACCCTGCTGTTAGACAATGACAAAACGCATGCCAAATTTGAGGCGAGAAAAGTTTTTCCCTCACCGCTGATGGTGGAGGTTACAGAAATTACCTTGCTTGTTGCCGTAGTCATAAAATCAATATTCGTCCTAATTGAGCGAATTGCCTCACTGATTGGAGATTTAGGTCTTTCGTCTACGACTAATTTATAGCTGCCTTTTTCCCGTTTGCTGTCAATCGGAACAATGCCGAGTACGGGCGCGATACAAATTTTTTCAACTTCTTTAACATTTCCGATTTTATTATGCCTTAAATATTGCAGCACAACCATAAGGAGTATTACCGCCGCAGCCGCCCCTAAGCCATAAATATATATTTTATTTTTCTGCGGATAAATCGGCGTAGGCAATAGCTGTGCGCGATTCAAAATTTGAAAATTTGGAACAGTGCCCGAAGCGGCAATATTTGTTTCAACGATTCGACTTAAAATCAGCTCCTGACTGCGCGTAAAAGATTCGAGATAGCGCAACATTTTTTTGAGTTCAACATCGGCTTCGGCAGTTCCGGGTATAGAGGCTTCCTGACTGCGAATTTCCTTTTCGATTGCCAAAATTTTCTCCAAAATCTGAAAGCGATTGAGGGATACAATTTGAATAATTTCACCGTGCTTCTCTCTGAATTCACTTTCCCATTGGTCAAAAGGGATAGTTTCTTTTTTGTAAGAGCGGACAATGTTGTCGCGTTTTTTCTTGGTGTCATTGAGTTTGTCAATTCTTTCAATGACCCTGTTATCGTTGACAATCGCGGCATAAGTAGCAACCAAGGTATAACTTGAGTCAGAGGCAATGTATTCTCCGATTCTTTTATAGATATTTGATTGATTAATAAGTGTTAATTTTTGTTCTTGTAATTCCGTAATGCGGTGTAAAATTTGTTCGATAGCGGATTTGATGTTATTGACGTTATCGGTAATGCCCCGCATTTTTTTGTAATCATCAATAGCTTTTTCGTATCTTTCAATATTATTCTTCGTTGTATCCAATTGTGCTTCAAGATAGCCGAGCGTTTTGGTATATACCCTATTTTGATTCTCAACAGATTTTGAAAAATAAACATCAACGAATTGATTAACTATTTCCTTTGCTTTTAAGGTGTTAGCTTCTCTAAAACCTACCTCTATCATAAATGCACTCGGATTAATAACGGTTAATTGCAAATTGGACGCAATATAGCCGTAAAGATATTCCATGTCATAATGTATAAAGAAATAACCGTTTTCTAATGCCGCAAGATTAAAAAACTTTGTTGTCTGCAATCGAAATTCAATATCTTCATTTGAAAAATATTCCCCCGTTCGAACATTACGAGTATAGAGTTCATTATCTTTTTCATAAGAAAGCTCAAATTCACGTTTATTTAAAAACCTTACGGAAAATTTTTGTCCGTATTTTCCGGATTTTATCACAACTGTATCCAAGACAAAGGGCGAATCTTTGTATCTTTCTTCATCGTTAATTCTGCCTTTGGTGTAATAAGCGGTTTCAAGTTTTAGTGTTCTGATGATGTCAGTCGTTACAACACGCGACTTAATAAACTCCATTTCACCGTCGAGATAATTATTGATACTTTCCTGACTTTTGAAAATACCGATTTGCAAAAAACTTGCAACTCCTTGTAATTCAAGTTTTAAGTTTGAATAGGCAAAATGAATCGGCTTTGTATAACGGATAAAAAGATGTGAGCAAACAACACCGAATGACAAAACTAAGACAATCCAAATGACCAAAGACCTTAAAATATAAAGCAACTTGAGCGGGTCAAATTCATTGACCAATTTCTGTAATTCCTCATCCGGCGTGCCGAGCGAGCTGTTTAGGATATTATCTTCTCTCATTAAAAGTTAATTTTTTACCGGTCAAACCTATCCAACAAAAATAATGTCGTCAAAATAAGCGTAAGTGAAGTGCTGAAAATTGAGGTAACTGCACCCAAATCCGCAATAAATTCTTTGAAAGGGCGGCGACGCGGCTCAATGTATAAAATGTCGTTCGGCATGATTTTTAACTCGGCGGCAAGCAAACCCTGAAAAGTCGTCAAATCTATTTCTTTCATCATGGGTTTTCCGTTTTTAATGTTGCGAATAAGTCGAATTTTATTTGCTCGCGTGTTTTCGTCCATATTGCCTATTAAAGCAATCGCTTCAACTATCGTGATATTTTCGTTTTCAAGCGGAAGAATTCTGTTTCCCAATGCACCCAAAACAATTATTCGCTTATTGGTGTAACGCAAAAAGATAAAAGGGTCGACATAATATGCCGAATAAAGTTGTTCAAGATATTTTTGCGCTTCAGAGAGTGTCATGCCAACGATAGTAACTTCCCCGACTTTCGGTAAATTTACGTTCCCGCGCTCATCTACGAGGTATTTGCGTTGAGAAGCATACCTTGATAATCCCGTCGGGTCAATGTATGAACTCAGGTCATTCGGATTAATCATTGCATTCCTGCGGCCGCCGCCGCCGCCCGCACCTACACGTTGCTCACGGTCTTTATTGTCATCAATTTCATAATTCGGGTCAATAATCCTCTCGCCGCAATTCGTATATATTTCAATCGCCAAATAATCCGATTTAGCGATAACTTGGTCTTTTTCGAGGACTTCCGAAACCTTGCTAAAGGCAGTGTTATCAAAATTTTCATCAGGTCTGAACAACAAATTTTGCTTATATCCTCCGCATGAAAACATCACTAACGCGAGCAACACAATCGGCAAAATCCTGACAACGCAAACAAATAAGCGCATTTCTTTTCGTTTAATTCTTTTTCGCAAACAATTTACGGCAAATATAATGCAAAATCTTTTTTTTGCAAAATAATGTCTAAAAATTGAAATTTAAATTGCCTATTGCCATTTTTTAACGGAGAAACATCTATTTCACCGATTTTCAATCGTATAAAAAACAATTACGACTTGTTTGTATCCTGCCAAACGAGGGCGGTTCGTCAAAAATTGTACCGCGAGCTTTAGCTTGCGAATGTACCGCGAGCTTTAGCTTGCGAATGTACCACGAGCTTTAGCTTGCGAGTGTACCGCGAGCTTTAGCTTGCGAGTGTACCGCGAGCTTTAGCTTGCGGATTTATAGAACAAGTCATGTCAACAAACGAATTTAAGGTCGCCGGCTAAAGCTTGCGGTACAATTTTTGACAAACCGGCTAAATAGTTAAAAGTATTTTTTGTATCAGACTGCACAACTGTAGAAGATACAGAAACAGCATTTTCATCAAAAAAAAACGCTTCACCGACAAAGGTAAAGCGTTTTTTGATGAAAAAAAGAATTTCGGTGCGGCGAAAAGCGCAATTTTGTCGCGCATTTCGCCTAACCTCTTATTTCTTAGTCTTTTACGATTTTATACGTTTTGCTCACACCCTCATAAGCGATGTTGAGCAAATACGTGCCTACAGGCAATTTTTCGATGTTCAATTCGATGCGCTCCGCTCCGGCTTTGTTTTCCGAAAGCATCAAACGTCCGAGATTGTCCGTCAGTGTTACGGCAACAGAAGTTGCTTTTGAAACACCTAAATCAACAAAAATTCTGCCTTTGGTCGGGTTCGGATAGACGAAAAATTCAAGGTTTTCGCTTTCATTTTCCTCTTCATCAACGCCGAGTGTGCCCAATGTTACATTCGTTTTCATTTTGCTTTCGCAGCCGTTGTCCCAAAGAACTGTAACTTCATACGTGCCCGCAACCGTCGGTTTGAAAGTCAGCAAATTATTGAGACTCGGTGCAGCTTCACCGTCAATAGTCCAAGTTGCACTTGCGACATTCGCGCCCGCAGGTATGTTGAGCGTGAAATTCATGCCGTCGAAAGTTTTGGTCAAATTAATGCGTTTTACTTCATTAACAATGACTTCCGCGCTTCTTTTTGAACAAGAAGTGTTGTAAGAAACTTCGGCAACATACCTTCCGCCGCGGCGTACCGATAAAGTCGGTGCGTATGTTGTGGCATAATACAAGCCGTTTCTGTACCAATTATAGACCGTTCCCGCTACCTCGCTTGTCGTCAAAACAACCGCAGAGCCTTGGCAAAGTGTTTCGTTGTCCGCTGCAATTTCGATGTTGCTCGGGAATGTGCTGACTTTGACATC
This sequence comes from Bacteroidota bacterium, assembly GCA_052033485.1. Lineage (GTDB taxonomy): Bacteria > Bacteroidota > Bacteroidia > Cytophagales > Bernardetiaceae > JBPOJO01. The sequence goes on from JBPOJO010000323.1 coordinate 27,215, forward strand.
AATTTGTGCCGTATTTTCGCAGCCGCTTTCGATTGATTTCAAAACGTAGATGCCCGATTCCGTAACAGTTAAATTTTCACCCGTTCCGACCAAAACATCGTCTTTGTACCATTCGTACGCTACAGAAGTTTCGGATTTAGCCGAAATTACGCCGCTTGCGCAGAATGAAGTGCGTTTTCCTTGACGAATAATTGCTTTCGGTTTGAAGTTCGTTACGACATAAATTTGCGCCGAAGCTGTCGAACATGAGCCGTTATTGAGCGAAACGTGGTATATACCGCTTTGATTTGCCGTGAAAGTATGTTCGCTCGCACCGGCAATCGCAACGCCGTTCAACGACCAAGAATACGTTACACCTGCCACGGGTTCGACCGCAAGCGTGATTTCGCTTCCGCAAGCACGTTGCGATAAACCGCCGACGATATTGATTGCGGGTCTTGCAAGAATCGGCATCGTAACGGCAACACGCGGTTTGCTTTCGTATTTTTTACCTTTGGAAGTTACGTAATACGTTTTTGCCGCCGTCAAATAATCCGTGTAGAAAATATCGGAATCGTAATAATTTCCGTCCGTACTAAGCACTGCTTTTGTATCATTTTCACCTAAATACCAACGATATTTATTGCTGACGTGCGTTCCTGTGGCTTTCATTGTTCCTTTTCCGTTTTCACAAGCCGTAGTGATGATGCTTACGGAAGGTGCGTGGGGATAGGTGTAATCGTATGCCGAATTGGAGAAGCCGGAGCGTTTGCCGTTTTTAACAGTTCTGACGACATAATAATAAGGCATATCTGCCACCGTATTGACCGTGTCGTAATGAACAATTTCAACCGTATTGATGCTTTCGGGCAATAATTTATGGAAAACCCAATTAACGCCGTCTGTTGAACGATACAATTCAAAACCTGTTTCGTTTGATTCGGGGTCGGGGAAACGCAATTTCATTGTTTTGGTGTCAATTCCTTCAACAATCAAATAACCCGGTGCCGAAGGCGGGAAAATCGGCGCAATAACCGTAACGTTGAACGAACAAGTTGAAACGTTGCCGTTATTGTCCGTAACCGTGTAATTTACCGCAGTTGTGCCGAAAGGAAATACGGAGCCGTTTGCCGGAACAGAAACGGAAGAAGCGATGCCGCAGTTATCTGTCGGAGTCGGCTCAGTCCAAGTTACGGTAGCCGGAATGGTGGAAATCACCGACATATTGGCAGGGCAAGTGATGCTCGGGAGTTCATTATCTGTTACAACGACATCAAAAGAGCAAGTTGTCGTGTTGCCCGAAGCGTCAGAAACGCTGAATGTATTGGTCGTCGTACCGATAGGGAAAACCGAACCTGATGCCAAACCTGCCGTTTGTGTGGTCGTTGTGGTGCAATTATCCGCTCCGACAGGTGTTGTGTAAGTTACGGTTGCGCCGCAAACGCCTGCGTCATTATTGACGGAAATGTTCGCAGGGCAAGTGATGGTCGGATTTTCATTGTCCGTTACGACAACATCAAAAGAGCAAGTTGTAAAATTGCCCGAAGCGTCTGTAACCTTAAATGTGTTCGTAGTCGTTCCGACGGGGAAAACCGAACCTGATGCTAAACCTGCCGTTTGCGTGGTGGTTGCGCCGGGGCAGTTGTCTGTTCCGGTAGGTGCTGTATAAGTAACCGTTGCGCCGCAAACGCCTGCGTCGTTATTGACGGAAATGTTCGCAGGGCAAGTGATGGCGGGGTTTTCGTTGTCCGTTACGGTGATGGTGAAAGAACAAGTTGAAGTATTGCCGCTGTTGTCAGTTGCCAAAAATGAAACAGTTGTCGTTCCGATGGGGAAAACGCTGTTCGGTGCTAAACCGGCGGTTTGAGTAATTCTTGCGCCGTTGAGTTCGAGAATGTGTCTTTGATTATAGCCGACTGCCGGGATGTCATTCCACAGTCCCGTTCCCAATACTTGTGTGGCATCTTCGTTACCGGAATTGTTCGGTTCGCCTGCCATCCAATTGGTGTAGCCTGCCGACCCGCAATCTTCCCAAACAAAAGTACCTTCGACATCAATATCATTATAGCCGATGAAGTAAGAAATTCCGCCCGCTAAGGTCGTAACCCAATTTCTGATTTGCGTATTTTCAGCCGCACCGCCGATTTGTGTTAAATAACCGCCGTTGGCAACACAACTTGCCAAAGCAGCGGAATAATCGGTTGAGGCAGTTGAAATGTAATACGAATTGCTGCCGATTGAGCCTAAGTAAGTGTAGCCCGGAATCGCAGCCGTATGCGGAGCGCAGTTGTCCGTTGCGTTCGGGAAGCCATAACATACACGTGCGCCGCAAACGCCTGCGTCGTTATTGACGGCAATATCGGCGGGGCAAGTGATGACGGGAGCGGTGTTGTCCGTTACGGTAACGGTGAATGAGCAAGTTGTCGTGTTGCCCGAAGCGTCCGAAACGCTGAATGTATTTGTAGTTGTTCCGACGGGGAAAACCGAACCTGATGCCAAACCTGTCGTTTGTGTGGTGGTCGGAGAGCAATTGTCCGTGCCGACGGGCGTTGTGTAAGTAACCGTTGCGCCGCAAACGCCTGCGTCGTTATTGACGGAAATGTTCGCAGGGCAAGTGATGGCGGGAGCAGTGTTATCCGTTACGGTAACGTTGAATGAGCAAGTGGAGGTGTTGCCGAAAACATCGGTCGCTAAATAAGAGACAGTAGTTGTTCCTATGGGAAAAACACTGTTCGGAGCTAAGCCTGCGGTTCTTGTTATTTTCGCGCCGTTGAGTTCGAGAATGTGCCTTTGTGCGGATGTGGTAGTAGAAATATCATTCCAAAGTCCCGAACCTAAAACTTGTGTGGCATCTTCATCGCCGCCCCAATTATTAGGTTCGCCCGCGCTGAAGTTTGTATAACCTGCGGCGGTACAATCTTCCCACACAAAAGTTCCTTCCGTGTCAATGTCGTTATAGCCGATGTAGTACGGAACGCCGCCTAATAAACCATCAACCCAAGTTCTGATTTGTGTATTTTCAGCTCCGCTGCCGATTTGTGTTAAGTAGCCGCCGTTGGTTTCGCAACTTGCCAAAGCCGTATTGTAATCCGTTGAGGCATTGGAAATATAATAGGAGTTGTTGCCGATTGCGCCTAAATAGGTGTAGCCCGGAATGGCGGCTCCGTAAGCTGCACAAACGCCTGTTGCGTTCGGGAAGCCATAACATACTCGTGCGCCGCAAACGCCTGTGTCATTATTGACAGATATGTTTGCGGGGCAATTTAAAACCATGTTTTGAGCAACATTGACATTCATCGTTGACGTTGTAACACAACCGTCCTGCAAGGTTGCCGTGTATGTAACCACATAGCTGCCGGGAGTCGTGTAGACATGCCCTTGTGATGCACTTCCGGAAGCAATCACCGTGCCGTCACCCATGTTCCAAGCATGATTCGTAATAGGAATAACTTGACTGATGCTGATGTTGTCTAAGCCCCAATTATCGTAAGAAGCTGATGTGAAAGTTAATTGCTTCCATCTAAAAATTGTCGAGGGCGACCAAGCTCCTACAGGCATAGGGATATTAAAACTAACCCAGCCAAAACCAATTGCGCCGCCTGCAGCTGCAACAGGGTCAAAGTATTGAATCGTTGTATAATTAGTACCACCGTCTATTGAATACTGCAATTCAACGCCTTCCCCTGCATCAACATTTTCACAACCCGGGTCAGGGTCGTCATTTCCAAAACGTATTTGAAAACTTACAAGACCGCCTGCACTAGTGTTTACAGGTGATGTATAAATAAACCGAGGACCCGCTACCGCACTTGCCCAAAAATAATTTGTACCATCGGTAGATGGCAATGCACAAGGTTGCCCGATAATAAACGCCGACGCTGTCCATCCGGGTGGAAATGCTCCGCCGTTGAAGTTAAATGCGGTAGCAGTGGAATAAGCCATTCCGTTAAAAGTTTGCGCAGAGTTACAACCAACATTTGTCGGACCTGAAACCGTAGAAACACACTGTGAAAAAGTTGTTCCGTGCCATAATAAAAAGGAAAGGAGAAAGAAAACAAAGTTAGAAAAAATAGTTTTCATTTTAGTTAATGATTTGGGATTTAAGGCTTACGATGGAAAATTTTTCAAGTTTTGTCATTCCTTTGACCGCTTTATTGTCAAGAAAAATCGTGAGCATTTGGTTGTTGAGCTCTGTCGGGTAGCAGACTCCTTCAAGTGTGGCTGAAGGTTTTACGACAACTCGAACGACATTTTCATCGTCATTCGGATTGGTTTTGATGGATTTTGTGCCTTCAGAATAGGTGTTTTCATAAGCAAAATTGACAAAAACCTCTTTGTCAGTTTTGTTTTCCACTTTCACCAATAAATTTTGCATTTCTGAACCGTGACTATTAGAAGTACAGTCGGCAGACTTAATGTAAATCTTGACGTGTTCTGTCTCGGAAAACAAAGTCCAATGTTCCGGAAAAATCCTTGCTGAAAAAGCAGTTGTCGACAGGCATAAGCCTGCGAGAAAAATCAACAGATATTTTCTCATGATGTAGGTAGTTGGGTTGATGTAAAAACAAAAAGTAAAGTCAAAAAAAGAATGTAATAATTACGGGACAAATATCGTGCAAATTTGCATATTTTACAAATAATTTTCAATTATTATCGCAATAAATTGTTTTTATTATTAAATTTGTTTAATTTTTAATATATACATTTAAAAAAACAATAATAAATTAATGTAATATTTTTTTGGTATATTTATTTTTTTCAACTTCTTTTTTTAATTTTGATACAAAACTCATCAATCGAATTTTTGTTTGATTTTTTTCAAATATTTTTTTGATTTTTTTGATATTGTCTAAAAAATGTAAATTTTTACTTACCCACGTCGGGCATCAGACAATCTTGCAGCACGCATCTTTTGCGTTTTTTTTGTTTTCCTAAAAAAAAACGAATGAGGCTGTCCGAAAAGTCATTTTTGAAAAATTAAAACCAAATATAATTCTTCGACACCCATTTTGCTAATTTTTAACGGAGCTTTAACAACGTTTTTTCTGAATTTCTGTCAAAAT